>JAYVKQ010000326.1:0-16332 GCA_043768285.1 Saprospiraceae bacterium
TCCCGATGAGGGATAATAGTGCCTCGCAATGACCGCTTTTTGGATAAGTTTAAATCCAAATCTATTTACAAAAATATCTAACCCAACTGTTAATATGAAGCATTTGAAAGTGGGCGACAAAGCCCCAGATTTTGCCGTGCCAAACGAGAGTGGTACTATCATAAAACTCTCTGATTTTAAAGGTAAAAAAGTCGCTCTTTTCTTTTACCCAGCCGATAACACGCCGACTTGCACCACCGAAGCCTGTAACCTCCGCGATAACTACGCCGACCTTCAAGCGCAGGGCATTGAGGTATTAGGCGTTAGTCCTGATAGCCCGAAAAAGCACCAAGGTTTTATCAAAAAATTTGCTTTTTCGTATAGCTTACTGGCTGATACTGACGGGGTTATGATGAATGCCTACGGCGTGTGGGGACCTAAAAAATTTATGGGACGCGAGTTTGATGGCGTGCATCGCACGACTTTTTTAATCAACGAAAAAGGTATGATTGAGAAAATAATTGAGAAGGTAGAGGCTAAAAATCATGCGGCGCAGATATTGGGGTAAGCATGGGTTTAGTGCAGCCGTCGCTACGCGACTATGCGCTCTCAAATTGTGAAATTATTCTACCGTAATGTCGTCACTACGTGACTTTAAGATAAACAAATGACTTCAAAAGTCACGTAGTGACGACATTACGGTAGGATAAGTGCACAAACTAAGAGCGCATAGTCACGTAGTGATGGCTGCACAATATTTACGAAATCTCTTGATTAATATCTTTGCATAAAGGCATCAACTGCGTTAATATATCGTTCCGCATATCTGACAAATCTCCGCGTTTATCCGCCTTTTTATATCTAAAAAAATGAATATAGCGCGCACCTTCCTTATAAAACCACCATGCAATCAAGCCTAATATAGTAGTAACGGGCATATAGAGCCACAGCCACGGCGTATCCTGCAAAAAGTACCTAATCGCTATCAATTCTAACCACCAAATAAGAGGAAATATAACCAAGCCACTTACATAGCGAACAGTGGTATCGTAGGCTTTATCAATATTGAGCCATGCAATCATTTTTTCAGAAAAGAAAGCAGGAATGGCGTTTATAACGAAACCCAATAATGCAAAAGGCAAGGCAACAATCAATAGTAAAAGGTTTGAAAAATTGAATTTTATGATATTCAAATCATTGATTTTCAATCTATTAAGTTTGTAAAAATACACTTGTACCTGCGTTTTAAATGCCTCGTATCCTACCAAGTCGCGTGCTTGCCAGTCGTGCATATTTTTCAAAACAGTTTTACTACGTCCATACTCCTCCCCCGTATTTTGAGGGTTTTCTTCTTGCAAAATCATTTCTAATTTATTCAAAAAATTATCTTCGTGTGCGTCTTTGCAGTCAATAGTCATTTGGCGCATAATGCCTTCCAGATGGTCGGTAAAGGTATCAATTACCTTGCGCGGGTTGCGTTCATATTCGGTGCGCCACGCATCAACCGATATGGGTTCACCAATAGTGACGATGACATTTTTTCTAAATTTTAAAGCATCAGAATAGGTGATAGCGATGGGCAAAATGCGCAAATTGAGGTCAAAATTGGTGGCTAATTCTGCGCTGAACGCTATCCGCGCCGTACCCGTTTTGAACGTCCGAACCCTACGCTCAGCAAAGCTAAAACCTTCAATTGCCACATAAAGATTGCCCCCGCCTTTCAAATGCTCGTTGGCGCGTTTGAATGCGTTTTCATTTTGTAGTGGCTGCCCCTCTTCAACGTCCGTCACACGCTGAACGGGTATGCAAAATAGATTGGTCAATAAAAAATTGGTAATCGGATTTTTAAACAGGCTATAATTGGCTAAAAGATGGCAAATGGCTGGCATTTTATACAACGCTACAAGCGGATCCATCACCGTGTTGGGGTGATTGGAGATGACAATCAAAGGTCCTTGTTCCCTTAGTCTTTCTTTATTATAAAAAATGATATGTCGAAAATATACTTTAAACGATACCCAAACCGTCAGTTGCATCAAGCGATAGATGCCTTTAAAAAATAATTTTGCCACCCCCTCAGTATTTTTAAGTAATGATGAATTTTACAAAATTTTGAATATCAATATTTTGTAAAATTCATTATTCCTCATTACTTATGTTGTTAATAACAATTTTTTATATTTTTGAGAATTAAATATAACGCCCTATTTTCGCTCAAAATTAAACCAATAATATTTATATTTGAGGGTATTTGAAAATTTTGTGTAAACTAAAGGCATCTCGATTTTGCAACAATTATATTGCGCCACTACGTGACTACGGAAGTTCTTGTCATTACGGCTGTTATAAACATATTGTCGCTAACGCGACAGAAGTTCGTTCCTTTTTAATAGACCCGTTAGGGTCTCAATGTTTATAACAGAAACCAATCCATAGAACTTTTTTAGTCACGTAGTGACGCAATGTAAATTTTGCTAAATTCGGTATGCATAATTATAAAAACGAAACCTAATTTTATTCAAGTAAAAATCAATATATCTAAAATGATTACGCCAACCCGCACTTTCGATTTTATCTACTACCAACAAGATGCCTATCCTCAAAAACGGGCTTTTACTTTTAGAGAAAATGGGGTGAATACTGCCACATATTCGACTGCCGATATCATTGGCTTAGCCAATAAAGTCAGCTGTGGCTTGTTGCGTTTGGGCTTAAAAATGGGCGATACGGTAGCGATGGTCACGGCAAAAAACCGACCCGAATGGACGATTGTGGATTTGGCTATGGCGCAAATTGGCGTGGTGAATGTCCCCGTATATCCAAATATAAGCCCCTCCGAATTTGAGTATATTTTCAATGAAGCAGCTGTTAAATTGTGTTTTATCGGTGATGATACTGAGGGGTCTATTCTAAAAAAAATACAGACCGTTCAAAGCACAATACCTACATTATCAACGCTTTATACATTCGATAAAGTTGAAAAAATTGAATATTGGGAAAATATTGTGCAAAATACTGAGGGGGTACAAGCCGAAGTAGATAGGATAAAAAAAACGGTATCTCCCAATGATTTGGCGACCATTATTTATACCTCTGGCACCACGGGACAACCCAAAGGCGTGATGCTTTCGCATGGCAATATCGTGTCAAATATTTTGAGCACTATACCTATTGTGCCTATCAAAGCGGGTGAGCGTGGGTTGAGTTTTTTGCCCCTCAATCATATATTTGAACGCGTGGTTTCATATGCGTATATGTACGTGGGGGCGGAGGTTATTTATACAGGAATGGACAATTTGGGCGGCGAAAGTGGCGATTTGCGCCAAGTAAAACCACATTTTTTCACCTGCGTACCGCGCCTTTTGGAGAAAGTATATGAAAAAATTTATAACAAAGGCTTAGAACTGAGGGGTATCAAACGCGCTTTGTTTTTTTGGTCGCTGCGTCAAACTGATGATTATGATTACGATAAGACTTATTCTGGTCTGCACAAATTGACATTTTCCGTCGCTGATAAATTGATTTTTTCAAAATGGCGGGAAGCACTCGGGGGACATATAAAAGGCATTGTGGTGGGTGCATCGCCTTGTCCGATTAAGATTGCGCGTACTTTTTCGGCGGCAGGTGTGCCTGTGCGCGAAGGCTATGGTATGACCGAACTTTCGCCTGGGGTGTCTATCTCGCGTTTTGAAAAAGGTTTGGCACACCTGGGCTATGTAGGTCCACTTGTAGATGGCGTGGAAGCGATGATTGATACGAGCGATGGCAACTATAATGAAGGTGAAGGTGAAATACTCTGCACAGGCGAAAATGTGATGATGGGCTATTACAAAAAGCCAGAAGAAACGGCAAAAGTTATCAAATATATAGACGGTAAACGCTGGATGTGTACGGGCGATATTGGCAAGTTCGATACAATTGAAGGTATTAAATTTTTAAAAATTACGGATAGGAAAAAGGAGCTTTTCAAGACAAGTGGCGGCAAATATGTTGCCCCCGCACCGATTGAAAGCAAGCTACGCGAGCATTTTTTGATAGAGCAAGTGATGCTCGTGGGTGATAGCCAACGCTTCGTTTCTGCCTTGATTGTACCTGCCGCTGATGCTCTCCGCGAGTGGTGCAAACAGCATCATATCACTTGGACAAGTATAAGCGAAGTAATTAACAATCAATCTGTTATGGCAAAATATCAAGAAATTATTGAAAAGTATAACCCCCTTTTCGGTAAGGTAGAGCAAGTTAAAACGTTCCGTTTGGTAGCAGACCAATGGGAGCCTCAAAAAGCCGATGGTTCGCCTTCTGAACTTACGCCGACTATGAAATTGAAAAGACGGGTTATTTTGGCAAAGTATAATAGGTTGATTGAGGAGATTTATAGATAGATAGAAAATGTCACAGGCGCAAAATCTACAACTCCGAAATTACCTCAAACCCCTTGTAACTACCTGTAATAGCCAACCCAACAATGTCTTGAGCAATGTTTTTTTCTTTTACTTTCAAGGCTATTTCATTTATGGTAGCCCCACTGCCAATGGCATCATCAAGTATCAATATTTTTTTGTATGCCGCTTGCTCAGGTACAATAAATGTGCTTTTAGCATTGGCAACTCGTTCAAATAGCTTAGATAGGGCTTTTTGAGGAATTACAATTTGGTTGGAAATTTTTTTAACTTGGATTTTGGGCAAGTCTATTTGTAGATTTCTTTCCAAGTAACCCATTATTTGCACTTTACGACTAATGGTAGGGGGTACATATAGCAGAGCTTCGATATTGTGTTTTTTTATCAAAAACAAAATTCTATTTTTTATCTCGTGCACTATTTCAGCCATTAAGTTTTTGTTTTGCCCTTGTTTGGCGTAGTGCATCAAATTGCCCAATCTGGTTTTTCCAAACCGTTCAATGGCATAAAAATCAAGATAATACAATGAATTCACACCAATATTACCAATTCCTTTTGTATTTTGAAGTTTTTCAAAACCGTCAATCAAATGTTCATGGTTATAGAAGTTTAAATATTTTTGTCTGGTTTCAATATACTCATCTATGGTTTTTGTAAGTGGTAAATTTTGATTTTGACACCAATATTTCATACCCTCCAAACCGTTCAATTTATCGCCCAGTGCTGTAACGATTAAAAAATGCTCGTTTAAAAACCGTTCTTTTTCATATGATAGTGGTTCTTCAGTTATGCGCACCGTATCAATGGCACTATAATACACATGAGGTGCGGTACCATTTTTTTTAACTTGCCCTTCATCCATTAATTCATTAACAAGTCTGTGTACATATTGCCTTGATACGCCCAAAACATCAACAAGGCTATCAATAGTATTAGCCCCGTTTTTCTTTAAATAGCCTAAAAGCTTAATTTTGTATTTCATATGGCAAAAGTAAGAAAAATTTGTTTACAATAAACTGTTTACTATAAACAAATTTTAAAATCCTTTCTACTTTCACCACTGAAAAGAGATAGAGCGATTTTCGTTCTATCCCTTCATTGATGCGTCATTCTTCGATTTATTGTTTATACAAACTCTCATACCCCACACCACTCAATATAGAATGAAGTGGCTTTGGAGCAACATAATTGGCGTGAAAATCCCAAGTGTAAGATAGGCGGCGGGCGCGATAATCCTTAAATTGATTGTCCAAAGCAAAGCGGTTGTAGAAGCGAAATAACTTATTGACTGTCACTATTTTACCATTAGCCAACATATTTTGAGGACTGATATTCGCTCCTTTCATAGGTAACATCCCGAGATAACTTGGGCGCAAGGCATACGACAACAAGGGGGTATAGGCTTCATAATTGAACGCCCACTTGTCGTTCATTTTTTTATGAATAAACCCACCTACATTGATAGAGGTATTCATCTGATAGCCAAAGAGATTGTTACTTGGCAAATTATAACTGCGGTTATCGAAGGTAAAAGTGATAGCACCCCCTGCGTAGTGGTTCCACCCCTCGGTATTGTACTTATCAATGAGGCGATAATAGGCATATCCTATGTCTGTAGTCATTAAATTAAGCCTTGAAAGATGCTTTTCTTTTTTACTCGCCATTTTAGGCGCAGCATAACCGAAATTCAACGATGCACTAAATCGAGATACGCTGTTATTGCTCAACCGTTCTAAACCCATACGTACAGATAATGCCATACCTCTATACAGCAACGGCGAATGAGCTTGGTCGCGCACATTAACGATAGGAAAACCCATACCCACAAAGAAATAGGTATTGCGCGGTGGGGTCGCTTCTTGCCCCTGTGTAGTGTAACAAATTGAAAGTAAAAGGAGTATGAATAAAAAGGACTTCATAAAATATGATTTTTAAAACCGCGCAAAGTTCCTTATAAAGTTTTGTAAAAATGAAAATTGAACGATTATTTTTTTACATAAATTTATTTCATTTTTGTTTTTCCAAAATTTACCCTACCTTTGTGTCAAAGTTACACTAATTAAAGCATCGAATTATTTTACTAATTAAATGATACAGCATGGAAGTTTTAGAAAAACCTAAATCCATTTCGGTTATGAATATGAGCGAGAATAAAAATACAAAGATAGTGGCTACGGTTGGTCCTGCCTGCAATAGCTATGAGAAATTATTGGAATTGGCAAAAGCAGGGGTCAATGTCTTTCGCTTGAATTTTTCGCATGGCGACCATGCGGGGCATTTGCAAGTTATTCAAAATATTGTTGCCATTAATGAGAAGTATGGCTGGCATATTGGCATATTAGCCGATTTGCAGGGACCCAAATTGCGGGTCGGAATGATGGAAAACGATGGTTTGCAACTTGAAGAAGGCGATGTTGTCACTTTCGTCAATTATGAATGTATTGGTACGAAAGACCATATCTATATGTCGTACAAAGCCTTTGCCCAAGACGTAGAAGTGGGCGAAAAAGTGCTTTTGGACGATGGTAAATTGGTTTTTGAAGCCATCGAAACGGATAAACAATCGGTGGTGAAAATGCGCGTAATATATGGTGGCGTGTTAAAAAATAAAAAAGGCGTGAATTTGCCCGATACCAAAACCTCTCTACCGTGCTTAACACCGAAGGATTTGACAGATTTGGATTTCATTTTGACGCAACCTGTCAATTGGATTGCCCTCTCGTTTGTGCGTCGTCCAGAAGATGTGCATGACTTACGTCAGCGTATCAATGCCGTCAAACATCCAGCTCTAATATGTTCAAAAATTGAAAAACCAGAAGCACTCGATAATCTTGACGCTATCATCAAAGCATCAAACGCCGTAATGGTAGCAAGAGGTGACTTAGGCGTAGAGTTTCCGATTGAAAAATTGCCGATGGTACAAAAAACCATCGTTGAAAAATGTATCCAACGCGCCAGACCCGTCATTGTGGCAACGCAGATGATGGAAAGCATGATTGAAAACCCTTCACCTACCCGTGCCGAAGTCTTGGACGTTGCCAACGCGGTGATGGACGGTGCAGATGCCGTGATGTTGAGTGCCGAAACGGCGGCGGGCAAATACCCAGTAGAAACAGTAAAAGCCATGTCGCGCATCATCGTAGAAATGGAGAAAATGCCACCGCGCAATGAGCGTCCGCAACTCTACAAATCATCGGGCGTGTTTGTCAATGATGTCGTGTGTTTGAATGCAGCGCGTATGTCCGTTGAGTTGAATGCGAAGGCGATTATTGGTTTTACAACCTCTGGCTATACGGCGTTTAAAGTATCAAGCTATCGTCCGAGTTCAAAAATATTTATCTTTTCGGGCAGACCCGAAATGCTTGGTACATTCAATTTGATACGCGGCGTAAAGTGTTTTTACTACGATAAATTCTCAACGACTGACGAGACAATTGACGATACCATCAATATCTTGAAAGATTTGGGACAAGTGAAAGAGGGTGATATTGTGATTAACACTGGCTCAATGCCGATTGAGAAAAAATTGAGAACGAATATGCTTAGGGTTTCTGTTGTGGATTAACTCGAGTAGTATATTCAAAAAATATTAAACGCCTATTTTATTGATTTTCAATATGATAGGCGTTTTTGCATAGTATAATCCAGCAACACCTCATATTGAAAAATTTTAAAGCACCCCCTCAGTATTTCAAGCATTTTTCAAGTAAAAATGCTTGAAATACTGAGGGGGTGGCTTACCGAACAAGCAGCAAGAGACGCTACGCTAAACTCTTGCTGCAACAACCGCTTTTTTCTTTTGGAAGACCCTCGAAGAACGGGGTAATAGCAATACTATCTAATAAAAAAATTCCAAATTAGAAAGTTTAATATTAATAAAACAAAACTTCCTATTACAATTTTCATATTCCTTTTCCCATATTTCATATCTCTTTTATTAACTATATAAGCACAAGGAAATATAATAATGGAGCAAGTCAATATTGTAAAATAACTTAATTTTTCATTTGGAATAATCATTAGTAATAAGCTCAGAAATATGCACAACATACGCAATAAATTTGTTGATATTGACATGGTTTATTAAATTTTATTTACAATGATCGGAATAGCACTCAGCAAAACCAGCACCTTGAGCAATTAATACCATTACTGCACAAAATCCAGCTAACGGACCAGTAACAGCACACCCCGCCATAGCCGCAGTTGCGGTAGCTGTTACTTTTATGTTACACGCTAATTCAGCATCTGGATTTCTACATGGATAACCATCTTCTTCTTCATGTCCAGTAATTGCTCTTGTATTA
This sequence comes from Saprospiraceae bacterium, assembly GCA_043768285.1. Classification (GTDB taxonomy): domain Bacteria; phylum Bacteroidota; class Bacteroidia; order Chitinophagales; family Saprospiraceae; genus JAAFJT01. Next base: position 8,687 of record JAYVKQ010000326.1, read on the forward strand.
AGTAAGTTTTTGTCTTCAGACAATGCAGTGATGGATAGGGCACTTTCAAACAATTTATTTTTATGTGAATTATCCATTTTGTCCAATTCGGGAAATTTATCTATTAATTGGCGACTATTATTGGTTAGCTTTTCGATACTTCTTTTCATACTAACGGTAGTTGCAAAACCTAATAATAATGAAAGTTTGGTTTCATCAACTTCATTTAATTCTTGTTTTTGAAGAATTAATTCAGCTTCTTTAAGTGCGACTGCAAGATTTTCTTTAGTCTTATATTTTTGTTTTAATAACTTTTTTGAGTTCTTAAGCTCTGTGACAATTGCTACCCAATTTTCGTTTTGTGATATTTCTTCGAATAGGGTATCAGTTTCATTTGACAGCACCAATTCCTGTTTACAAGAGAATAAAGTTAAACAAACCAACAACAGTAAATAATTTTTAAAAAAACTAAAGATTTTAATGCTTTTCATTGTTAAAAAAATTTAGATTTGTGAAAGTAATTTTTTTATTAATCGACACAAAATTATTTTAATATTTTTTTTTAACAAAATTTTAGAACTTAATATAATATAACTATCACTTTATAAAATATAATCTAAAACATGACAATTGGAGAAAAAATTAGAAATTTGCGGCTCATAAAAGGGTTTTCGCAAGAAAATATAGCATCTACATTAGGTATTTCCACAATAGCATATGGAGATATTGAAAGAAATAAAACGGATATTTCATATTCTCGATTAGAACAAGTAGCCAATGCTTTAGGATTAACTCCGCCAGATTTACTAAATTTTGGTGAAAAAATTTCTAATATTTTCAATAATTGCCAACAAGAACAAGTAATCACAGGAAATGGGAATTCCATTCATTCTCACAAAGAACTTATCCATCAAATTGAGAAAAATCAATTAGAAATTTCATTATTAAGATCTGAAAAAGAAAAATTAGAAATGGAATTACGATATTTGAAAGGAAACTAAATCAAAATGGATACCCCCGTAGTTTCAAGTGTTCAAAGGGGTTGTCCTGTCCCTTCAAGTGTTCTTGAAAACATAAATAAAAAGTGAGAGTTTGTAAAAGTACATAGCGAAGCAGTTACTTACACACTTACTACCGCTCAGTTTTTTATTGAAAATTATTAAAATTTACGAAAACCGATTATATTTGTAAAAAATAAGGAAACACCACTATGAATTTAGAACGATACCAACTTATAACAAATGAAGCTACATTAACTTTTGAATTCATAAGTAAAGGACCCAAAGGGCATATCACTAAGTGGATACGTTATGTAAAATTTGATGATGAAAATATATATAATTTAGGCTTTGGAGATAAAAAAGATAATGAAGATGATTTTGATGATGAAGTTGTAACTGATAACAAAGATAGTCAAAAAGTTTTAGCAACTGTGGCAATATCCGTTCTACAATTTACCGAAAATCGTAGAGATACATGGGTTTTTGCCACTGGCAGTACCAAATCCAGAACCCGCTTATATCAAATTGGTATTGCGCAAAATCTTGTTGAATTGAGGCGTTATTTTTATATTTATGGTTTAATCATTAACAAATGGGTGAAATTTGAGAAAAACATCTCTTATGATGCCTTTCTTGTTAAAAGAAAATAAGTAAAAAATGATAAAAGATATAATCGAACATACGACAATGCCAGTACCCAATATTAGTATTGATAAGGAACTCAATCCAAATAATGATAAAATGCTTTTTTCAAAAAAAATGGAAAAGGCTAAGGCAATTATTGCGAAAGCAGGATTGCCACAAGAGCTTTATGATGATGATGCCCCCACCGCACAAAGGTTTCATCAGATTGAATTTAATCAACTGGGTTTTTTTGTAAAACAAACTCGATTGCAGCGCAACCTTTCACAAAAGGCATTGGCGGATTTAGTAGGTATTGATACAACGCTGATAATTAAATTAGAAAGTAATGACAACACTCTACCCATCTCTTTAATTTTCCAAGTTTTCCATGTGTTAGATGCTGAATTATCTGTTGCCGTTAAACAAAATTGCTAACGATGCCGAGCCACTAAAACAGTAAAATACTGAGGGGGGTAGCCCTACAAATCAGCATCTTCCTCCATCGTCAAAGGATGCCAAAAAACGGTATCAAAATCTTTTACTTTATCATCTACTATCACCACACCATCAGCTTCCAATAGCTCCTGCATCAGCGTAGGCGTACCGAACTGCAACCGACCTGATAATTCCCCTTTTCGATTGACAACTCTTTGCGCTGGAACGATGCCCTCCTCACTATGCACATGGTTCAACGCCCAACCGACCATACGTGGCGAACCTAAACGGAGGTATTCGGCAATTGCCCCATAAGTGGTCACCCGTCCTTTGGGGATAAGCCTTGTGACGGCATATACGTCTTCCCAATAATGTTGTTTTTTCATACTTCAATAAGTAATTTTCAATAATTTCACCCTACGCCTATCATCGCTCGGCACTATTACCTCATTCGCGGCAACTTGCATGGCATCTCGAAAACGCAGATGAATATCTTGCCCATCTGTGTTCATAATGGTGTGTCGTTCCGATTCTCCCGCACCATTCAGTACATATTCACTGACGGTTGTGGCGCGCTCTATTTCATCATTGAACAAAAACCGAAGCGCACTTGGGCTTTTAAATAAAAAATAAGAACAATATCGCGCGCCATCATCTTGCGAGACTTGCTTTTTATAGAGTATTGATTTCCAGTGAATTGTGCCATCTGGTGTCATCGAAATAGCCATTACATTGTCGTAATAAAAATCCATAGGCAAGCGTAAACCATCCGTCCGAGACCAAAGCCGCCCCGTGTTTGGAACCATATTGCCTTGCCTCGCCACTTCTTTGACTTGCTCAATAACTGCCATCACCCCCCCATCGCGCCGATGCACAATTTCCTGTACCTGAAGGTCTAATATCCCTTTGTTATCCGTAATTTTTTTACCCATAATGGCAGATACAAATTCATCGTCAAACGGCTTAGTCATTATTTTAAAGTCCGCAAATGGGGGTGTCATAGTAAGCAAATAATACCCCTGCGCCCGAACAAAATTTTTGACTGAAAACACGCCCACAGCAACCAATTGTTGATTGACATTATCGTAGCTGAACTTAATATCCAAGGAATACAAATCTTTCAAGGGAGCCATAAATTGCTTGGGTGCAGTACCATTGATGTGTTTAATCAAGACGTGGTGTTTATCCATATCCCCACCTCGGTTTTCTTCTTCACGCATAAAAAAAGCGTCGCCGCGATTATTAACAATGACTTGTGTGAAGTTATCATAGTCATTCCAATTTTTAAAATCAAAAGACTGATACCAAATGGGGCGCAGCGAATCAAGACTGACAGCAAGGGCATTGATATGGCTGCCGCTTGTGACCTCATAAATTAATAAAATTTTTTTATCTTCTGAATAAGTGCTCAAAAGAGTAGGCGACACAAGCTCCTTGCTCCACATATAAACCGTTGCTGAGTCTAATAGCTTCACTTGCGGGTCATATTTATGTACTTTTATGAAATTTTGACCCTTACGGCGAAATTGGTAAATGACATTGAAGTCCTGTCGGCTATTGAGGACTTCAACAACTTTTGCGTGATTTTTGCGGTCAGGTTCAATCTCTTTATCCCAAACTTTATGGAGTTTGGTGTCGAACCCTTTTACTTTCACCTTGCCATCATCAAGCGTGAAAAATAAAACCCTATCGCTAAATTTACCAATAATGCCATAGCCCTCGGCACTACCCACGTAGATTTCTTCCGAAGTGGTAACCGTTTGGGTATAGGCATAAAGAGATAAGAGTGCAAAAAATGTAAGAAGGATGCGCTTTTTCATTGTTCATATTTTTATGGCAATAAAGTTATGCGTTTTTTGGAAAATGCAAAAAAAAATACAAAAATACTGAGGGGGTCAATAGATGTACGACGATAGATGTACGATGTACGATTGGCAACATATTGATTTGCAATATATTACGAACACTAAAATTATATTTACCTACTTATAAAAAGACCTCGTAGATTGTCAAAATCTACGAGGCCTGATGTGATACGCCTATTATATATATGTGTAGGTTTAAATGCTTAAATACGACATTAACGAATCATAATGTTCTTGCAGTGAATCCATATATTCAGATTCGCTAAACGAAGCCACTATTTCGTAATCGAAGCGATTGAAGGCAGCTAATATTTTGCCTATATCTTGGCGGTTGATTTTTAACGTAATTTCTAACTCAGTAGATTCTGGTTGAGAAGTAATGAAAGAGTTAAGAATTTGCGCCCCTTCGGATTCAACAATGCGCGCAATTTGTGCCAAAGAATAATTATATTTATTCACTGCAAGCACCAAAACGCTGCCCGCTTCAGAGAAAGAAGCACTTTCAGCAAAATATTTCAATAAATCGTTTAATGAGACGACCCCCAAATAATTATTTTCTTTGTCTATAACAGGAATGACCGTCAATCGGCTATCGTTCATCAGACGCATAATGTCATATATATGGTCTTTGTCATGAACATAAGGGTGAAGCATTTTGAGTTCGTAAGAACCCACCGCCTCATCAGTATCATATTCCAAAATTTCATCTTCGGAAATAAGACCTAAAAGTTGGCGGTTATTGACGATGGGCAAATGTCGGACGTGATAATCACTCATCATAGCCATGGCATCTTCGCCCGTATTGGACGTTTTTAGAGGAACTATGTCCTCCGAAATCAGTTCTCGTGCAATCATAGTGCTAACAGATTTTGGTTAAAGTATAACGTTTCATTCCGAAAATTAGTTTTGGTGTAACCGTTAAGATTGCGTTAAGTGTCATAATTCACTACAAAACCGAGGGAAATCAGTCAAAATCATTGTAAAATCGCGGTTTTAGTTCCAAAAAAATTGCTGCAAAATTCCTCTTCTGTAATGCTATTTTTCAAATTCATCACTAAATTAGGGTATTTTTCTAAACTAACAAATGTATATTCATTTTTTTTGCAATTATTTTCAAAGTTAGAATATTATATCGAGATTTCAATACCCTCCCATATTTAATTTTAATATACAAAATAAACAGTATAAAAAAAATAATGTACTTTTTTGAGAAAAAAATCCTGCCAAATATACCCTAATAAAGGTGTTTTGGTTAAAAATGTGTTAAAATCCGTTAAAAAAAGAATAAGACCCTTTGACAATTCAAAAGTTTGGTGCTATCTTTGACTTATCAAAAGAGCAATCACGCTTTTTCTATTACAAAACTTAAATTTTCTCATCTAAAATCCTTTTTGCCTATCGAGTTGAAACTTGTACACTAAATAAATCTTTATTCACAAGTCTGTCTAAAATATTTAGTTATGCAAGTAACGCAAGTAGCTCCTGTGAGCGACCACCAACTCATTGAGTTGTATCTCGAAGGTAATGAAAAGGCATTTGAAACCCTTCTTCATCGCCATAAGGCTAAGATTTATACCTCCATCTATCTTTTCTGCAAGGATCAAGCCTTAGCTGAAGATATTTTCCAAGAAGTATTCATTAAAATCATCAACACGCTCCGTGGGGGTCGCTACAATCACGAAGGTAAATTCCTACAATGGGCTTTGCGTATTGCGCACAACCTTTGTGTGGATAATTTCCGCCGTGACAAACGTCGTCCAACAATGGGACCGAGTGATGATTTCGACATATTTAACGTATTGAGCCTCACAGACGAAAGTCCAGAGCAATCCATCATGCGCAGCCAAGTCCACGACCGCGTCCGCAAATTGGTGGATAACCTCCCCGATGAGCAACGTGAAGTGGTGGTTTTGCGCCACTATGCTGATATGAGTTTTAAAGAAATCGCTTCTTTGACCCGCGTCAGCATCAATACAGCTTTGGGTCGTATGCGCTATGCACTTATCAATATGCGTCGTATGGTTGAAGAGAGAGAATTAATATTGCAATAGGCAATTAGCAATAAGCAATAAAATATAGGCTTTATTTGTAACTTTATAGTTGAAGTGCAAATAAAGCCTATCGTATTTATAGCTACCCCCCTCAGTATTTTCACTATTAATGCGAATAATGGGTTCAAATCCAATAAATCCGTTAGGATTTGTACGTTTATAGAATAAATCAATGCCTTTTTGCTAACGAATCCGTAGGATTCGCACATTAAACGTAAAATCACGTGCGAATCCTACGGATTCGTTTAACATTTTCACACATATTGTCTATAAACGTACAAATCCTAACGGATTTATTGGACTTGAACCCATTATTCGCACTATTAAATAACCAAGTCCACTAAAACTTTTCCTACCTTTGTCCATTCAAATTTCGATAGTCAAAAGTAGCGATATGATATACAAAATCACGAAACCCAACCGCCGTATTGTTGGCGAAATTACCCTTGATGGGTCCAAAAGCATCTCCAATAGAATATTGATTATCAGAGCTTTATGTAAAAATGATTTTCATATTCATAAACTTTCTACATCCAACGATACGACCACACTCCATAAACTTTTGAGCGATACCTCGCTAAACATATATGACGCGGGGGCAGCAGGCACAACGTTTCGTTTCCTCACGGCATATCTCGCTCTGCAAGAAGGGACGCAAATACTGACGGGGTCGGAGCGTATGAAACAACGCCCTATCGAAAAATTGGTGAGTGCCTTAAATACATTGGGTTGCAATATCGAATATTTAGAACAAGAAGGCTATCCGCCATTAAAGATAAACACACCTAAAAATCTGAAAATCAATGCGCTAAGTATCGCTGCCGATACGAGTAGCCAATATATCACGGCTCTTTTGTTGATAGCGCCTACCCTACCCAATGGCTTACGCTTGACCTTAGAAGGTAAAATTGTATCGCTGCCGTATATCCAAATGACGCTGTCGCTGATGTCCTATTTTGGGGTAAAACATACTTGGCAAGACAATACTATTATCGTTGAAAAACAAGATTATCAAGCGCGGGATATAACAGTCGAAGCCGATTGGTCGGCAGCTTCTTACTATTATGCAATTGCTGCCTTTGCCGACGAATTGGATTTGACGCTCAATGGTTTATTCAAAGATAGCCTTCAAGGGGATGCTGTGGCTGTTGAGATGGGCTTCCATTTTGGCGTAGATACGGAATATACTGAGGGGGGGATACGTTTACGTAAAACAGGCAATCTATTACCCGAACTCTTTGAATGGGATTTTGTAAAATGCCCCGATATTGCCCAAACTTTTGCCGTTATTTGCGGCGGCTTGGGCGTGCAAGGTTTATTTACTGGTTTAGAAACACTTTTTATCAAAGAAACTGACCGCGTGCAAGCCTTGAAAAATGAGCTGGGTAAACTAAATGTCTCGTTTATCAAGCTCCCCGCCCGTTTTGCCCAAAAAACCCAAAAGCAATATTTTACGGTGAATTGCAAAGCCGTTTTTGAAAAAATACCGACATTCCCTACCTACGAAGACCACCGCATGGCAATGTCATTTGCACCCTTAGCGATGTACGATGCCATCAAAATCGAAGACCCAAAAGTGGTTGGCAAATCGTATCCTCAATTTTGGGAAGATTTGAAAAAATTGGGGTTTGAGGTGGCGGAAGTAAAAGATTAGTGAAGGTTTTGACAATGCGGTTTAGGAAACTGATTTT
>JAYVKQ010000327.1:0-2218 GCA_043768285.1 Saprospiraceae bacterium
GCCGCAGCTGCTACAACCGTGATATTAGTACCTGCTACAGTTGCGCTGGCTTTAACATCAACGCGACGAGATGTAACTGTCGTAGGTATAATAGATGAATAGTTCAACCATAAGTCGGTATTGTTAGCTGGTGTATTGATTTTTTCACCTGCTTCAAGTGGCGTAGGTTGTACATAAGTTGCCGTGAAGTTTTTAGCTACACTGGTTTCAAGGTCAAGCAACGCAATATTTGGAATAACGACCGTGATTTGGTGGTTATCCGTTTGCGTGTCTTGCGCAAAAGCCTTAAATTGAAGGCTACAAATGGCTAAAGCTGCCAATAAGCTAATTTTGAAAGTAGTTCTCATTTTTTTTGTCGTTAAAGATTATTGGTCTAATGATTAAAATATTTAATATTTAATACATAACACAATATCGGTAGGCAATAATTATGCCCAATCTCTACCCCCCTCAGTATTTGTTACCAAAATTTCCACCACGGCTTTTTGCCATCATCAATACCGTTATCTTCTCCTAATTTTGATGCCTTATTTTGTTCAACCAAATCCAATAATACATTTGGGGATTTATGCTTTTTAGGATATACTTTTCGGGGTGCAGGCGTGTAATTGGGGTCAATTTTTTGGATTAGATCCTTCACTTTAGCAATCAAAATTTTACCTTTTTCGGGCTGAACCATTGTCACAAAACGAGCATAGCCGAGCGCAGACCTCAATACATCTGATGATGTTCCCCACGTCAAACCAATGGTATTGCCTTGTTTTTCTACTTTATGCAAAAAAGCTCTAAATTGGCGCAATTTCTCTCTTGATACTGAGGGGGTGTTGTTATTGACAGTGATACCCGTGACTTCTTTACGTGCGCCTTTGCGCATGATTTTGGTCTTATCGGGATGTACGATTAAGCCCTCATCAGCGACAATTTGATGTACGCCTTTGAGCAATAAATTCACTTTTTTAGTGCCTTCACCCGTAGCCGAAAAGGTCATATCATCGGCATAGCGGGTATAGGTAAAACCGTGCTTTTTGCACAAACCCATCAAGCGAGCATCTAATTTTCGACATAAAATATTGGTAATCATAGGGCTGGTGGGTGCGCCTTGCGGCAAATAGCGTTCACCATTCGCCACATACCATTTTTGACCGTCTAATTCCGTTTCCAATATATCGGGTTCTGTGCATATCAAAGCCAATATGGTCGCAATTTGTTGCGAATAGCCCATTTTTCTAAACACACCCTTCACGCGCTCGTATGTGATAGTCGGAAAAAAGTTTTTCATATCCATATTCACCACTATGTCGGCTGCCAAATGCGGGTTCGCATTGGTGACAATTGACTTAGCATCCCTAAAACCATGTGTGGCTTCATGGATGCTGACTTTATTTAATATATGCCCCAATATCCAATGTTGCGTATGTTTCAGACGGGGCATGGGGGTAGATATTAAACGCTCACCACCCGTTTTTTTAGCAATTGTAAAACGCTGATAATGAGACGTTTGAGATACATTTCGAGAATATGCCAACCAACGCAATTCGCCAATAGTGGTTTGCATCGCTTTTGATAAAGCCAGCGCATCCTTGAAAATAGGTAAGCCTTGTTCTGTTAATAAAGCATCATTATTGTCGGTTTTATTCAGTCCGAGTGACACATTTTCGCCCAAATACGTTATCTCAACGGTCTTGCGTTTTTGCCAGTTTTCAGAGCGTTCTTTGCGTTGTTGTATCCGTTTTAGTTTTGTTTCTTCGCGCTTACGACGGGCTTCTTCCATCCGTTTTTTACGAATTTCTTTCAATAGTGCCTCTTGATTGTTCAAGCGGTTGCGCTCGGTGGCGAGGGCATTATATTGTTTATGCAAGTCCGCTTCGCGCAAAATCACTTGCTCGGCGAGGTTAGGTTGCTCGGCATTTTTTTCCCAAAAACCCAAACGTTTCATCTCCGAAAGGACGTATTCATCCTTCGAGGTTTCTCTTATGCGGTCATATAGCTCTTGGCGCGTGGTGGGTTGCGACATGATTTTTAGAATTAGGATGTTAAAGAAGATTAGGATGCTAAGGATGTAGTACTAACGCTCAAAATACTGAGGGGTCTTATCCTTTGTAATGAGTAAATAATAACTTGGTTAAAAAATCCTGAAAGGATTAAATATGAATAGAGCAATAAATGAACATGTGCAACAACTCCGAAGGAGTTGAATATGAATGGCTAAATAATTGAT
>JAYVKQ010000328.1:0-2099 GCA_043768285.1 Saprospiraceae bacterium
TCGTTTTATGGCGCAGCTTGCGCCATAAAACGAAAATCAAAAAAAAGCCCTCGTCCTTTAAAGCAGGAAAAACAAATCTTAGTTTTTTTAGCGCGCCAAAGTAGAAGTAAGCTCTTTTGAAAAGGTTAAAAGTTTGCACTCACAACGGTTTACAAAATGATTAAAACACAATTTTAACTTTAAAATGACTTTGAAATAAAGTTACTTCAAGGTTAAAATAAGTTTTTTTGCAAAGTTACTACTTGAAATTTATAAAAAAAGTGATTTTAAATGTTCTTTAAAAAAATGTGTCCTCAGCATTGTGATATTGATATATTGGGTAAGTTCTTTTCAGCCAAAATGACTTACCCCCTCAGTATTTAGGACAGTATTAGACCATGCTTAACAGGTCAAAATATTGTATGGCACATGTGTAAATACTGATTTTCCCTCTAAAAACGTAACTATAATATTTGCAACGGCTAATATTTAAAATCGTGTTCTATCTTTACTTCATTTTTAAGCCTTTAAAAAGGTTATATATTTTTAAAAAAACAACAACTGTTGTAAGTTTTATAAATAAACAACACTATTATATATATTATAGCCTTTGTAAGTGATTGATTAGCAATTAGTTACAAAGGTTTCTATAACCTAAACCACGTAATGTATAACCTAAACCACGTAATTTTCTATTTTTACTATAACCTAAACCACGTGAACTATAACCTAAACCACGTAACACATTTCGCAACTATAACCTAAACCACGTGTGGCTCAAAATCAAGAAAAACGCCCTTTGCAGCCCCTGTGGTGCATATCAACTATAACCTAAACCATGTGAATATGCACACTAATTATGAGCAACTATAACCAAAACCACGTAATAAATAATCAACTATAACTAAAACCACGTGATATTTTATTATTATAACTATTCTAATTATTTGGTATAGTTATAACTTGTTTTTACTTTTGTCGCTCAATCAAACATTATGGCGAATCAAAAGGAGGAGCAACTCGTTCGGTATTTCAAACAGTCCAATTCGATTATTGAGGCTAAATATAAGTTAAAATACGTTGAGAAATGTGTTTTTGCGAAAGCCTATATGATGGTAGAGGAAAAGGACTTGGAGGACCCACAGCGCACTTACCGCATCTATATCAAAGATTTGATAAAGGATTTTGGCTTGAGTAACGATGGTATGACCTACAACAACGTACGGGACTGGGCGCGCGAACTGCGTAAAAAAGAACTAACTTTTCCGTATGTTGATGAAAACGGGCAAGTCAAAACGGTCTATTCTGGTTTTTTTACGTCGGTTATTGCCTCTGACGAAATTAATGAGACAAGCCGAGATGCCTATATCGAGGTAGAATTTGACCGCCGTTTGAAGCCCTACCTAATAGTTGCAAAAAAATATACCCTTTTTAATCAAAAAAGGTATGAGTTTATTTGCTCAAAACTCCACAATTCTACCATCATTCGGTTGTATGAAATATTGAAGCAATATTATCGCAACAATGCCGAACATTCTGAAAAATGGTTCAATCTTAACGAATTGAAAGAGATATTGGGCGTATCCGAAAACTATAAATTGTATGGGAGTTTTAAGCAAAAAGTCTTGCAATTGGCGCAAGAACGATTTGAGCAATTTGCGGATATTCGGTTCGATTATATCGAGAAAAAACAAGGCAAAGCCATTACCGAAATCAAGTTTTCTATTCACATGAGTGTGCCGCATAAAGCACCTGATTGGATGAAGGAAGAAATTGAGCAGGAAATAGCTCAGAATAAAGAAAAACGCTCAAAAACAGATACCAAGAAAGATGCTATTTCGCCGGCTATTATCATGGATTCGGCTTCCGATAAAGAATTGCTATTCCGGCAAAGTTTGCCAAAATCCTCCGCAATCGGTATTAGTGAAGCCGTTTTGCGCTTAGTGATAGAAACCCACGAAGCAGAAACGATAAAACAGGGTTTGGAATATACCTTTTATGAATCGCAGAAGGGTAAAATAAAAGAAAGCATTGACGGCTATTTTATCAGTGCCGTAAAAGGTAAATTTACGAGTGCCGCTTTTCAAAAAGACGCTAAAAAGAGGGGAGGGGAGGGCTTA
>JAYVKQ010000329.1:0-2558 GCA_043768285.1 Saprospiraceae bacterium
CTTTATCCCACTCCACAACTTGACCAGAATAGGTTGCCATACGCCCCAAAATAGCCGTCATGGTACTGCGTGCGCCGTTGTCAGCATCGGCAAATTTATATTCTCCTTTTGCTATGGTAGCGAACAACTCATCATGTTCCACTTGATACGGGTTAGGATCCGTTTTATCATCATATTGGAAAATGGTCTTGCCTTTGCGGTCTTTCATCGTTCCTGCATCGCACACAACCGAGCCTTTTGTTCCCACCAAAACTTCATCTACGCGGGTAAATGTGCCCTTTTGGTGGCGGCATTGACTGTTCAAAATCGAACCATCGGCATATTCAAACTCTACGAAATGGTGGTCAAATATTTCCCCAAAATCTTTACCAACCCGCGTCACGCGCCCACCCATACCTTGCGCTTTGACGGGGTAGCCTTGCTTCGCCCAGTTCATCACATCAATATTGTGGATATGTTGCTCGTTGATATGGTCGCCGCATAACCAATTGAAATAGTACCAGTTACGCATTTGGTATTCCATTTCGGTCATACCCGTTTTGCGCTCTTTGACCCATACGCCGTCATTGTTCCAATACACTTGACCAGAGGTAATATCGCCCAATTTGCCATCGTGTACGCGCTTCATAATTTCGCGGTATTTCTTTTGATAATGGCGTTGCAAGCCTACGACCACATTGAGTTTTTTCTGTTTCGCTATTTCAGCTACTTCCAAAACCTTTTTGATACCCGCAGGGTCCACCGCAACGGGTTTTTCCATAAATACGTGCTTACCTTGTCTTATTGCCTCCTCAAAATGAATGGGTCGGAAGCCTGGCGGCGTAGTCAATATCACCACATCGGCTAAGGCAATCGCTTGTTTATAGCCATCAAAGCCGACAAATATATTGCTTTCGGGCACATTTACCCGCGCTTTGATGTTTTTTTCAGCCGAACTTTTATCATTCAATTTTTTCAAACAGTCATCAATACGGTCTCTGAACGCATCGGCGACGGCGACTAATTTCACATTTTCTTTAACGCTTAGGGCTTGCACGGCTGCGCCTGTGCCGCGTCCACCACAACCCACGACGGCAATTTTAATTTCTTCGTTGCCATTAGCGAAAAAGTTTTGCTTTGCAAACAAGGGCGTGGCAAACATACCTCCCGTCAGTATTGCGGAATTTTTCATAAAATCGCGCCGCGTCAGTCTAAATTTCTTCATTGTATACTATTTTATGGTTTAGAAAATGTTTGTTATGCCGAAAGATAATTAAATCTGCATGAAACGCACTTTTTTGAACATATTTTTAGCGGAACGCCCTATATGGACTATTAAGGTGTTAGGCGAGAGACCCACAGTTTCCAATAATTCCGTATATGGATAAAGAGAGTATTTGTACATTAATTTTCGCATTCGAAGGGCGATTGAAATCGCCCCCTATTGATGAGTTTTCGTGGTCAAAATCAATAGCGGGCGATTTCAATCGCCCTTCGGATATCACCATATGTTCATATACGGGAATGCTCGTCAATATCAAAACGATAACCTCTACTATGTACATTCATGATTTTTAGGCTTTCATCATTTTTCAAAATCTTGCGCAAGCGAGACACAAAAACATCTACACTGCGCCCAACCAACACACCTTCATCTTCCCAAATATGTTTTAATATAAAATCACGTTCTAATAATTCCTGTTTATGGTTACAGAATAACTGAAGCAACTTTGCTTCGCGGAATGTCAGTTTTTGAGTAATATTGTTGAAAACAACCGTGTTTTGGCGGGTATTAAAAATAGATTGTCCAATTATAATAAGGTGTGTATTATCTATTGGTTCATTATTTTGAGACGCTATATCTGTTTCTGTCTTATTTTTATATTTAAAAAACCAATAAACCATACCCAATAATATCAAAACGGATAGCCCACCTAATATAAAAGGTATGAGTGCAAAATTAGAGGGCGCAGCTTCGGGAAACGAAACGGTAAAATTGATGCACTGAACATTTTTATCACGCCCACTACAAGGAATATCGTTTCTTTTAAAAAAATCAATCGAAGAATAACCCAATATCAAATTGGTATGTGTGCAATCCCAAACGGCAACATTGTAGTCATCCTCGATATGATACGTTGTAAAACTATGGTGCAAAAAAGAAGCTAAACTATCATAATTGAAATCGTGTTCGAGGCGAACAATATAGACATTAGGAGCAGTTTGTTGTATAGGCGCAATCATTGATATGCTATCTCCCTCTTGTTTTAATAGACGGTGAGCCGTTTGCCGTAAAGCAAGATTTATTTTTTCCGATTGTTGGTTATCGGAAGTTACGCGGGGTGTGTCCCTCGAAGCGGCAAGTGTTCCTAACCAGATGATGATTAAAGAGCCAACAATATAAGGCAGTAATTTTTGTTTCATAAGCCCAAAATTAATGACTTTTATGCATTAAGTCATAGTATTTACACTTGCGCAACACTCTTTTACATAATTATTCCCCATTTTTATTCAGAAAGGAATAGATTTGTAGTCTATTCAATCATCAACTATTTACCCCCTAACCCCCAAGGGGGAAC
>JAYVKQ010000330.1:0-33291 GCA_043768285.1 Saprospiraceae bacterium
AAGTGTGCCTGCACACTACCCCCCGATTGCATCGAGGGTTATTCACATTCAAACCCTTCGGGTTTTTCGCAAACATTAATGCGCAGATTTGTTATCAAACTCTATTGCGCACGACATAAATTCGACAGTACATTTTACCATTCAAAGATACTTTTTTACTAAAAAAATAGCCTCAACTTCAGAGAAGTCAAGGCGTATTGATAGAGTAAAATTAAGGTATCCGTATATTTTTAATCTACATTGTCGTGTAAATAAGCGTTGCCACCCACTTTTAGGTTTTCATTTTCGTCAATTGACCAATTTGTAGCGGGCGTTTTTTCGGAAGACATATTCACGCTGTCCAATTTTACGCCACGGCGCATATAGGCAGGTTCGTTTTCCATTTCAATAATCGTTTGCGGATTATTGAGTTTCATGGTATTGACGTTAGTGAATAATTTTTCTCTACGCTGCGCTTCGATGGCTACTTTACGGCGGCGTTCTTCTTCGCTCATTGGTGGCGGTTCATTTTTCATGAACGGCTCGTGCGATTGGTTATAGACGGGGCGTGGCTTTGATAATTTTGAAGATTCTAAATCTAAACTGACCCCGTCAGTATTGTCAAAGCCAAACCCGAAAAAATCAGCTTTTTTGATGTCTTTTTTGACGGGTTCTTCGTCGAGTGAGACAACAATTTTTCCGTTACTATTTTTACCTTCCATAGCGGGGTTGTGCGTGCGGCTTTCGAAGCCCGTTGCAATCACCGTTACGGACAGTTTATCGCCCAAAGTATCGTCATAGCAATTACCCCAGATGAGGTTTGCGCCTTCACCTGCTTCTTCCTGCACAAATTCAGTGATGGCGAAAATTTCGTCCATTGTCACTTCCTTTGTTCCGCTTGTAATATTCACCAGTATGTGTTTCGCTCCTGTTATATTGTTGTCTTCCAAAAGTGGTGAAGACATCGCCATATCCACGGCTTTTTTGGCGCGGTTTTCCCCCTCTGCCGCACCAATACCCATGATGGCTACCCCAGAACCGCGCATGGTCGTATTCACGTCTTCAAAGTCCACGTTCACATAACCTGGGACTGTGATGATTTCGGCAATACCTTTGGCGGCAGTGGTCAAAATATTATCTGCTTGGGCAAAAGCACCCGATACGGATAGATTACCATATATTTGACGGAGTTTATCGTTCGAAATGACGATAATTGTATCTACGTTTTTCTTTAAATCATCAAGACCTTCAAAGCCTTGTGAAGTCCGTTTGCGCCCTTCAAAAGTGAAAGGCAGCGTGACGATAGCCACGGTCAAAATACCCATTTCTTGCGCTGTTTTCGCAATAATTGGGGCAGCACCCGTGCCAGTACCACCGCCCATACCAGCCGTGATAAACAGCATTTTGGTCGTTGTACCGAGATAATCTTTCACATCTTCGATGCTTTCTAAACAGGCTTGTTTGCCTTTTTGTGGCTGACTCCCCGCACCCAAACCAGCCGAAACCGTTGGACCGAGGTGAATTTTAGTGGGGATGGGGCTTTGCTCCATCGCTTGAGTGTCGGTATTAGAAATTGCAAAATCCACACCGACAATACCTTGCTTATACATGTGCGTCACAGCATTTGAGCCGCCTCCGCCCACACCAATTACCTTTATGATAGATGGTTCTTCCTGCTTGAAATTGAAAACCATGATTGTCTGTTTTATGAATTATAAATTATAGGTTCAAGTGTATAAAATTGTTATCTCAAATCCGTATCTGGCTCGGCTTCAAACCATTCCTTAGTACGCTTAAATATATTGTCGAACCAACGTCCATTTTGCAAGGTACGCTCATCAGCAGCTGCATTTGCCGTTTCTAAGACGGATGCAGCATTTGCCATAGATGGTTCAGCAACGGGTTTTTCTTCCATAATCGGACGCAAACGCACTTGTTCTTCTTCAATCATAATGCCATTCAGCAAAAGACCGATAGCCGTTGCATATATTGGGCTGCACACTTGCTCGTGGTAGCCATGCGCCAAATGCTCGATAGGAACACCAATACGGGCTGACATACCTGTGTGCAATTCGCAGAGTTTCTCAACGTCTTTCATCAAAGCACCACCGCCCGTGAGGACGATACCACCTATCAATTTACGCTCATAACCACAACGGCGAATTTCCCACATAATATAGTCGAAAATTTCCTCCATGCGCGCTTGAATAATACGCGACAAGTTCTTTTCGCTGATTTCTTTATAGTCACGACCTTTGATGCCGGGGATGGTGATGATGCGGTTGTCAAACACCTCCTCTGCCATTGACGAGCCAAATTTGACTTTCAACGCTTCGGCTTGGTGTTGCATCACCGTACAGCCTTCCTTAATGTCGGCAGTGATAACATTACCACCGAAAGGAATAACTGCTGTGTGGCGAATAATGCCTTCGTGGAATATCGTAATATCCGTCGTGCCACCGCCAATATCAACTAAGGCGATACCCGCTTCCTTTTCTTCTTCGCTCAACACGGCGTAGGCAGAGGCGATAGGCTCTAAAGTCATACTTTCGACTTTCAAGTTGGCGCGCTCAACGCAACGGTGAATATTATTGGAGGCTGAAATTTGACCAGTAATAATATGGAAATTAGCCTCAAGTCGCACCCCACTCATACCGATAGGGTCGGTTATACCTTGCTCATTATCAACGGTATATTCTTGGGGTATGACGTGCAAAATCTTATCACCAGGCGGCAATACGAGTTTATACATGTCGTTCACAAGGCGATTGATGTCCTTGTAGCTGATTTCCGTGTGATCATTATCGCGGGTAAGAATACCACGGTGCTGAAGGCTTTTGATGTGCTGCCCAGCAATACCAACGTGTACGCGATTGAATTGAGATTTTGCAGCGCGCTCGGCTGATTGAATAGCTTCCGAAATGGCATTAACCGTTTTCTCAATATTGGTGACAACGCCGCGCATAACGCCGATGCTATCTACTTTGCCTACACCGAGAATTTCTAATTTACCATGTTCGTTTTTTCGACCAGCTATGGCACAGACTTTAGTCGTGCCAATGTCTAACGCTACAACAAGGTCGGTAGCGAATGGCTTTTGCTCATTCATTATTAATAAAGTTTTGGGCTTGACTATTACCTCAAGCGTGTTAAATTACAGCGTTTCAATATCCTTGTTTTCTTTATGCTTGTTTTTATGATTCGTGCTTATTCGTAAAAAAAAATGTTGAAAATTGCGTTGTGTTCAGTCATAGTGCGTTTTTCAATAAAACGCTTTTAACACTTTGGAAATCAAAGGTTTATGCCTTTGATAATAAATTAGCAAGATTCGTAGTAGTTCAAAATCGTATCAAAATAAGCGATTTAGCTGTAAAAATGATATTTATTTCACATTAAAAAAAATAAAATGCACATTTTTTTTAAAATCACCTTAAAATATTTTTCAAAAATAATAACATTTTATCTAATAATACAAGGGCTTAATAAATATTTATTTTTAAATAATATGTTTTAAATATTATATTTTGATTTAATATTATAAAATATCTATTTTGTAAAATGTTGATTTTAATAGATTTATGCAGCTTTAAAAGAGTATTGTTATCGTTTCTTGCAAACTATTTGCCCTCTATATTTTACCGAAATTGAGTTATACTTTTTCCACCCTTCGTAGGGCATTGCTTCCTCATAAAATATTTTTAGTCGCTTCATTTTGTCGTCTAAATCGTCAATTGTGCCTATGCGTAATTTTTGATCGCCCAAAATGGGTATCAAAGTAAACTCTCCACTGGCATCCATATGTATTTGTTGGATAAATATTTTGTAAAAAGCGTCATTATTGAAGTAGTCTAACAAAATATAGACATTTCTTAATCCGTGATTTTTCTTTGTTAAAAAATCGGGAATGTGTGGTGGTATGGCTCCTGTGACGATAGGCACACGGGCTGAGAAATATTTTGAAGGGGGCATTTTTACCCCATTTTTATCCAAATAATAATTCAGTCCGTTGTTGTCTATGATACGACAAATCGGTTCGCGTTGCGTGATTTTAATGTTCAAATTTCCAGCAATGTCCACATAGGTCTCTGCATTTTGGATGAAAGGGTCTTGTTCTAAAACTTTTTCGACGCGCTGCACATCGAGTTGACCCAATCGCTGTTCTGCCACGTTTTCATCAAAACTGCGGCGTATGATTTCCTTGATGTCTTTTTCCTTTATAAAATCGTTTTCGCCATCTGACAAATGGTTGATTTCGACTTTTATTTCCTTCACTTCGTTGCGCTTTTTGCGCATAACGGCTGCTGCTGCAATGATACCTACCACCGCAATGCCAATTGTCCAATAGAGCTTGGCTTTATCTAATTTATATGATTTATTTTCAGACACCCCCTCAGTATTTTTACCTGATAGAAAAGAATTTAAGATGATGTACATTGTATATGTTACAATATTTTGATAATCATTACATTGCTACTCGTACATCATACATCTAACTTCGTACATTTATTTACATCACAGTGCAAATGTATAGTTTTTTAAAAATATCCCCTCAGTATTTTTATTATTGTAATATTTTTGAGAGCCATAGGTGGCAGTTCTCAAATTGATTTTTATTTCGTTTTACTATTCTAAAACCTTAAATGTCGTTCTACGATTGGCTTGATGCTCTTCTTCTGAACATTTTTTGCAATCGCAACCCACCGCAGGCTGTGCTTCGCCATATCCTTTTGGTACTAAACGCACGGGGTCAAGTCCCTTTGAAATTAAGTAATTTACCGCCGCTTCTGCCCGTTTTTGGCTCAAAGTGGCATTGTATGCATCGCTACTGCGACAGTCCGTATGCGAGGAGAGTTGTATTTTCAGTTGCGGGTTTTGCTGCAATGTTTCCGACAGTTTATTCAACGTCGGTTGCGCATCGGGGCGAATATCCCATTTATTAAGGTCATAATAAATGTTTTCTAAGACAATTTCTTTGTTTTTATATATCTTATCCAAGACAATTTCTACTTCAAATTTTTGGATAGGATTGGCAGGGTCTTTACCCAAACCTTTGGTCGTAAATTTGGCTTGATTGTTCAAGTATTCTGTCTTACTTGCTAAAAAATTATAATCTATATTGTCTTCCAAATCAATGGAAGCGACCCCCTCAGTATTGACAGCAAAATCCTTCTTTTTACCACCAAAATTAATGCTCACTTTCGCATCTGCCAAAGGTTTTTTACCCAATACTTTTGAGTTTGGATTGTCTGAAAAAGCATATATTTTTTCTAAAACGATAATATCTAAAGTGTTTTTATAGACAATTTCTTTTGGCTTAGGCGTTACTTTTGGGGTATCCAATTTGACGACCACGGGGCGAGGTGGGGGTGTGCCGCGTTCAAATTTGTATATATCATCGTTGCCTTTGCCGCCTATTCTGTTGGATGTAAAATAACCTTGTTGATAGATGCCATCTTTCATAGTTGATTGATTATCAATGGCATAGCCAAAATCATCTGCCCCACTATTGACGGGCGATTTTAGATTATGCGGCGATGACCAATTGCTTTCGCCTAAGCGCGTGCTTTTGAAAATATCCCAACCGCCCATGCCAGTATGGTAGTCGGATGCGAAATACAAGGTATCGTTTTCCACATAAGGATAAGCTTCGTTGCCAACGGTATTCAAGGTGCGACCCAATATAAGCGGTGCGACAAAACCCTCGCTCGTGCGGGTACACATATATATGTCTAAGCCGCCCCAACCTTCGGGGTCATTGGAAGCAAAATAAAGCGTTTTTCCGTCCTTCGATACTGAGGGGGTGCTGTAATTGACCTTATCTTTGCAAAAAGGCAGCACTTCGGGCGTTGTCCAAGTGCCATTAATTTTTTTAGAATAAAATATTTTTGTAAATTGTTCCTCCACTTGCTCACCACCTGAGCGTACGAAAAACATCTCGGCATAATCGCCCGTAAAGCTCGCCGCCGCTTCATTAAAATCGGTGTTGATGCCTTTGTCGAAACCATTCGCGGTATTATTTTCTACCAAATATAAATCCGTAAAACGGCGACCCGTCCACGCATACAAACCCTCGCCCGTACTATTTGACCTATCGCTCGAAATCACAACCTTACCACTTTCATACATCGAAGGCGCGTAATCGGCATTGGCAGAGTTAAACTCCGAAGGCTCGACTTTATAGCCACTGTATTTGACATCGTCTATCCAGCCCAAAGCCACATTGCACGCGGTAATCTCGCGGCGATATTCGTAAGGCGACCCAATCTCGATACCCAATTGCTTGAAGGCTTCGGCAGCGTCCTTATATTGCTCTTGGCGTTTGAGGCAATAGGCTTGCTCGCGCAGGGCATCCACGCCAAAACCATTGTCAAAAGCCGTTTTGTACCATGTGGCAGCCTTATTATCGTCGTGCAATTGCCGATAGGCTTCAGCAAGTTGAAAGGCAGTTTTGCCCTTCTCTTGCTTGGTTTTGCCCTTGTTATATTCTTTTTGCAACAAGCCCGCAGCCACTGCATATTGCTTGCGCTCATACGCCGTTTTGCCATCTTTTATTTTGATTGTGTAGGTGCAGCTAATGGCGTAAAGAATTGATAGCGAAAGTATTGTGATTAGAAATTTTTTCATAAAGGCTTATTTTTATCTTAAAATACTGAGGGGGTATGCTTTGAACATAAATATACGTACTAAACTGATTTTATGCCCTTTTTATTACGAAGATATGGCAAGAAAAGATATGATACAATATAAAAGAGCAAGAAAAATTACTTATTTCTCTTATTTTACTCAAAATACTGAGGATGCGTACGGCAAAAACAACTTTCTGTTTTTAAATAAATAATAGGGATTGAACAATCATTAAAACAGTGTTTTATCTTTAAAAGGATACTAAATACACATCACTTTGGGCGCAATTGGCATTATATTGGGCATTTTCACTTCTTGGAATTTGAAAAATCGATTGTTTTTATTTAGAATTGCATCGAAAAGAAATATTGATGTAAATTTGTCTTGTATTAAAGTTGAAAAATCATATTTATTCGTTTAATTACCATTATGAAAAGACCTTTTATAAGTAAAATATCGCTAAGAAATTTCAAGTGTTACAAACATTTAGACTTAGAACTCCAACCAGGTGTCAATATCCTTTATGGTGTGAATGGAACAGGTAAAACGTCTATTGTGGAAGGTATAACGATAGCTGCGGGTAGTTTTTTAATAAGTTTCTCAAGCGTCGAAAAACGCAATATTAAGTCCAGTGAAATTCGTATTGAGTACAAAGAAGGTATGCCTTCACCTGAATATCAATTTCCTGTTCAAATTATTGCGGAAGGATGCGTTTTAGAGAACAATATAGAATGGTCACGTGAGTTGAAGTCAATTTCAGGTCGCATTACAATGGAAAATGCAAGAAAGATAAGCAAACTTTCAGATAAGGCGGCATTAGATGTCCAAAATGGTGTATCTATAGAGCTACCTATTATTACTTATTTTTCAACCCAACGCTTATTTACGGATAGAAAAGAATCTGATAAAAACCCAATCGGTAGATTTGCTGGTTATTATAATGCTTTAAATGCGACAAATACACGTAAGCATATTCAAAAATGGTTTGAAGATGCAGAATATGAGCAATATCAAAAAAGACAATCCAATCCTGCATTTACAAATTATGGTCTGGAAGGCATTAGAGAACTTGTTTTAAAATATTTTGAAGAAGATTGGACACGTATTTACTATTACAAATCCAAATCTAATAAACTATCCGACAAGGGTTTATACATCGATCATAAAGACGGAAAAATCATTTCCGAAAGTTTATTGAGTGACGGCTACCGCAATTTTTTATGGTTACTTATTGAAATTGCTTGGCGGTGTTATACCCTTAATCCGTTTTTGGGTAAAGATGCGTTTTCAAAAACTACGGGGATTGTGATGATTGATGAAGTTGATTTACATTTACATCCAAAATGGCAACAACGTATTGTCCCTATTTTAGCGGAGGCGTTTCCTAATATTCAATTTGTTATTACCACACATAGCCCCATTATTTTAAGTTCTGTCAAAGGCAATGTCTTGCGATTAGAAGGTGATAAAGTTTATGTTCAAGAGAATTTGTACGGCTTAAAACCCTCGCAAGTCTTAGAAGGATTCATGCAGATACATGAACGATTGCCTCAATTTATGGGCGATATTCAAACGTATTTTGCGCTTATCAATCAAGAAAAAGGTAAATCAAGCGAGGCGTTAGGTTTACGTGAAAAATTAGAAAAAGAAATCTCTCAAAACGACCCGTTATTTACTGAAGCGGATGCACTTATCAATTTTTACTCTTATTGACCAATGATTTTTATCCAAAAACAAGCACAACCACCGCAGGCATTTTTAGATGCGGTAGCAGGGTTGAACACTTATGCCGAATTGCAAGGAGACAGACGAGAAGCCGTCATCAATCTATTGCTTGACGAGCAAGGTGGTTTGTGTGCGCTTTGTGAGCGTTTAAAAATCAGATTTCACCCAACACTTGAACACTTTTTACCACAAAGTATCTTTCCGCAACTTCAGCTTAATTACTACAATTTGTACGGAACATGCCAACAATGCAATGGACCGAAAGCACATCATTTGATACCGCCTTATATGTTTGACCCACGGTTTAGTCCATTTCCGAATGAATTTAAGAAAAATACAGACATAAAACCCGATTACCAATTGATTGACACCAATCAATGCACTGTTTATGTGCGCTCTGCAACGGTTGTGCCCAATAGTATAAAACCCGAGCATTACAGTGCTTATATACTGCAATCCAGTTTAGATTTAACACAACAAAACCGATACGGGTCACATGAAAGCCTTTACGGAGAGAGCAACTCTTTATTGCTAAATCGTGCTACCGTTTGGAATGTGCTTGCACCTCGACTTCAAGCCCTATCAAATGAAGGTTTACTTGCCAAATATACAAATATGACTAAACAAGATGCTTATCCTGAGTTTGTAAGCCTTGTCGTTTTTATTTACGGGATAGAATTCTGGCGTAGGCGTATGACTGTTTTGATGTGATTTTGCTAAAAATACTAAGGGATATTTTAAAAAGCCTTATTTGTGCATTTATGTGCAAATAAGGCTTTTGAATTTATAAATAACAAATAAAAGCAGAAAAAACAAACATTTTTGCAAATCAGCAACCGAAATTTCTGTAAATTTGTACCTACTTTTAGACGGATATAAAACATTGTGAACAAATGAAAAAAATAACGACCCTATTATCCTTTTTACTCACTTGTGCAAGCCTATACGCACAGACAGAAGGGCAAAATATTACCCTCAATTTTTTAGAAGAAAATAAGGGCAAAAACAGTTATGATTATCTTTATTCGGTTGAACACTCGACCCTTGAAGGTGCCTATATCATAGAAAATATAGATATTCCTATCAAAAAGAAGACCCCTTTCGTGGCATTTTCTACCCGCTTAGAAGGTGATTATTTGACAGAAGATAATATTGATTTTTTTATAAAAACGAATGATAAAGGCGTGTGGCAAGCCGTTCATGCCTTCCATGATGGTGAATTTGATGGTCACAAATGGGTATCAGATTTGACGTATTTGGAAAACGCCACACACAATATTTCTTTTAAGATTCAAGCCAAAAACGCCCAAACGGTACTGAAAAAAGCCGTTTTTCGCTTCTTTTCGCCTGACGACAAAGCATTGCCTCAAGCCCTAGGGCAGGGTAGTGGCGGCGTGTTGATGGGTTGTGAGATACCCCCCTCAGTATCGCGGGCAACTTGGGGTGCTGCACAGGGTTTGGGCGCGGGTATTTTTTCTGGTTCGCCAACTATCTTACCTGTTACCCACCTTATAGTACACCATAGCGCAACGTCCAGTACGAGCGCAAACTGGTCGGCTACAGTGGCTTCAATTTTTGATTTTCATGTCAATACTAATGGTTGGGCGGATGTAGGTTATAATTATTTGATTGCGCCAGATGGTCAGTTGTTTGTGGGACGTGGTGGTGGTAACAATGTCGTGGGTGCGCATATGTGTGGCTATAACTCCAACACGATGGGCGTTTGTTTATTAGGCACATATACCTCTGTAGCTCCCCCGCAAATAGCAATTGATAAATTGGTGGCACTCTTGGCGTGGAAAAGTATTGACAGCCGCATTGACCCTACAGGTAGCGGAGCAATTAGGTCATATCCAGGGACGATGCAAAATATATCGGGACATCGGGACGGCTGTTCGCCCAGCGCGACAGAATGTCCGGGTACTATGACCCATAATTTGTTGCCCACTATTCGCACCCGCGTGAAAGAAGTTGTTACTGCTTGCTTGACCTCGGTTGAGGATTTTGCCGATGTGACCCAATTTGAAGTATCACCAAATCCTTCAAACGGGCAATTTACGCTCAGTGTAGATTTGAGATCTGCGCAGACTTTTGATATTGAACTGACGGATATGCTTGGCAGAATAGTTTTTAAACAAAAAATGACCAATCCAACGCAGCATATCACTTTGCCTATTGATGTTTCGACATTGACGCAAGGCATCTATTATGTATCTTTGAAAAAAGACAATCAATTGCGTATTAAAAAAATTGCGATAGCGAACTAAGTAACGAGTAAATATGTACCGTCCAATTTATTCGACGGAGGCGTTGATAATCAATGTTTTACGCAGTCCGTCGAATAAATTCGACGGTACATTTGACCAACTTAAAATTTAAGTGTTACTAACCACCCCCCCCCTATTTTTATGGAACTACCACTTTGGAAACGGCTTTTGAGCTATGTAAAGGAGGTCAATATCGAGACTTCTGAAAGCGTACACAACCCCTTTTTGCGGATTGTGTTAAAAAATGGGCAATATCAATTGTGTACCGCCAATGCTATTTACAGCTATGGTGATAGGTACGATAATTTCTCAAAAGCCTTTGAAAAAATGGATTTGGATAGACTAAATATCGAAAATGTCTTGATATTAGGCTTCGGCTTAGGCAGTATTCCTTTGATGTTGGAGAAAATGTTTCATAAAAAATATGATTATACTGCTGTCGAAATTGACCATGAAGTATTGCGTTTGGCGAATGAATATGTGGTAAAAGACCTTAATTCGTATATCAATTTTCAGATATTAGATGCCTATACCTACGCCGCTTTCTGTGAGGAAAAATTTGATATGATTTGTATGGATGTTTTCTTAGACGACGCCGTGCCTTCGGCGTTGGAACAAGATGATTTTCTACATTTTCTGCAAGATATGCTCACCGAAAATGGTGTTTTACTGTTCAATAAACTTGCTTATCATCATAAAGATAAGCAACAGGCAATGGCTTTTTACGACAATCATTTTAAAAGAATATTCAAAGATGGTGGGTATTTAGACGTGCAAGGCAATTATATTTTGTTGAATAGAATGGATTGTATGCGCTAAAAGTGCAACGGAACGCTGTTCCGTTGAAGTGTATTTGCGACACAACGGAACGCTGTTCCGTTGAAGTGTATTTGCGACACAACGGAACAGCGTTCCGTTGCACTTAAAAAAAAATAAAATATTGCACATTTCTACTTCAGTTTTTAAATTACCTTTGCCCCACATTCATCATTTATCATTTCTAATTCATCATTTGAAAAAATATGTTTACAATTAATATCTACTTGCGTTTTGCCTTGATAGGCTTGTTTTTGATTGGCGGTATTGCGTCTATATTTGTGTTTGGCTTTTGGTGGGCATTGCCCTTATTGTTGATTGGTATTGCCTTAATTGTGGGCTATTTTCTATTGGGAACGGTGCAATCTGCTGCTATGATGATGCAAACGGGCGATATGGTGGCTGCCGAAAAACGCTTAGATATGACCTATTTTCCGCAATGGTTATTTAAGCCTAACCGTGCGTATTTCTATATGCTCAAAGGCACAATGGCAGGTAACGAAAAGGATTACGAAAAAGCTGAAGTATATATGACCCAAGCCCAAAGTATCGGCTTGCCAACGGATAACGAAAAGGCAATGGTGCTGATGTCATTGGCTAATTTTAGAATTATGAAAAACAATTGGCCCGCCGCCGAAAATTTTTTCCGTCAGTTGAAAGAATTGAAGGTGACAGAACCGATGTTGAAAGAGCAAATTGGCGAATTTGAGAAAGTGATTAAGCAAAAAGGACAGGCAAGTGCGGCAATGCGCCAAGGTTTTAGAGGTTATACGCCAGGTGGCAAACGTCCGCGCCCTAAGATGAGATAGTGTGACACTTTAGATTTGTTTTTGATTTTATGATATAAAAAATTGAAAATTTTTTATATCATAAAATCAAAAACCTTCTTGATTTTTTTAAAACACTAAAGCTACAAAGTTCTACTTTGTAGCTTTAGTGTTTTAAAACCGTATCAAATGTACTTGCACATCCCCAATTTTCTTTACCGTAACGATATAGATGCGTGAATAATCGCTTTCAGAAAATTCCTTTTCTTCATCCGTACCCCTCAGTATATTGACCAATTGAGGGACAGTATTGGAGTGACCGACCAATAATATCTTATCGCCTTTGTTGTTTTTTACCAATTTCTCCAACAACTCTTTTTGCTGTTTGGCATCGTATATGTCCACAGGGCGTTTTTTCGCGTTGGCAATGGGTCGTGCCGTATTTTTTGTACGGGGTCGGTCAGTGGAATAGATTTTTGATAAATGTATTTTTCTGAAAATTTTAGGAAAAGTGATTGCCCTACCGCGTCCTACGGCGTTTAAATCAGCATTAGTACCGCCAGCTGTATCCTTTTCAGCATGGCGAATGATGAAAAAAACAGTCGTTTCTTTATCTTGAAAACCATCAATTTTGATGTCTTTACCCTCAGCCATTTTCACTGTACCGTCGGGCAATATACGGGGTATTTTATTTTTAAATGGTTCAATATCTTGACAAAATACAGTCAAAGGACATAGAAATAAAACAATTTTTAATAGAAATTTCATATGAGTGATGTTTAAATTGAAAATACGAATTAAGCATATGAGGATACGCAGTATTACAAACCAGCGTTTTCATATTAGATTAATTTGTGTTTTTTAAAATGATTGAAAACACAAATGTATTGTATATCTTACTTATTTTAAAATATATACAAGTTTCTATATTTTAAAATTAACCTTGCTTTAAATACTTTTTAGGTGCATTTTTGTAAAGTATTTGCAGAAGTAGTGTCGAATAAATGTCGTGCGCAATAGAGTTTGATAATAGATACACGCAATAAAGATTGCGAAAAACCCGAAGGGTTTGAATATGAATAACCCTCGATGTAATCGGGGGGCACGAATAGGGCAATTTGCTACAAACCCGAAGGGTTTGAATTTTAGCGTCATTTTCGTTATTATCCCATTCAAACCCTTCGGGTTTGTAGCAAGTGTTCCTGCACACTGCCCCCGATTGCATCAAGGGTTATTCATGTTCAAACCCTTCGGGTTTTTCGCAAACATTAATGCACGACTTTGGTATCAAACTCTATTGCGCACGACATTTATTCGACACATGGCTAAGAATATCGAATAAATTCTACACTACTTTACCCCCCCCCTCAGTATTTCAGCCGTTTTTAAACAAAAAATAACACACAAACATTGTAAACCACTATGAGCAAACTAACCGATTGGGTTGTCCGTCCAAATACGGACAATCAAAGTGTAGTCTTTTATGACCGAGAAAAAGGCACATTTACGCAATTAAAACCAAAGCAATTAGCAGATACGGCTCTCGCAGGGTCAGAAGCTGCGGCGGTACAAGCCCCTCTAAAAGTCTATTTCGATATGACGTATCGTTGCAACCTCGAATGTCGGCATTGCATCACGCGGTCATCACCTTTCGTGGATATTACGCCCGAATTGTCAACGGATAGAATATTGCAAATTGTAGAAGAATTAGCAACATTGGGCGTTTTAGAAATCGCTGTGGGTGGCGGTGAACCAATGGTACATCCCGATTGGGACGTAATTTTCAAACATATCACGGATTTGAAAATGAACCTAATCGTCACAACCAACGGCTTGTTGCTCAACGAGCGTAATTTGCAGATATTAAAATCCGTAAAACCCTTAGAAACCCGCGTATCATTCGATGGTGGTAAGGCATTTCACAATAGCATCAGAGGGCGCGATACCTACACCAAAGCACTGAGGGGGTTGCATAACTTGCATAAAAAAGGCTTAAACGCCACTGCGCGTTTTACCTACTGCAATGGCGCGGATACTGAAATGGAAACCCTATTTTCTGATATTGCCGACACGGGTATTTCGACTATAAAAATTGCCGTTTTGAAAAAAGCGGGTCGCGCCATTAATGAAAAAGACTTGATACCACAGATGCCCGATAGAGATACTGCCTTGTGGTTCAATAGTTTAGGTAAAAAATACAAGCTACAAGTGCAGCTTTCGAGCGATGACTTTCCCATCAATTATTTAGAAACAAACGACCCGAAATTGCGTGATTTGACCCGTTCCAATTGCGGCGCAGGTTTTGAAACGTGTTATATTTCGCCTTATGGTCAGGTATTGAGTTGCGTAACCATGCCCCATTTATCCTTCGGTGCTTTGCATGAGGATACATTTATGTCAGTCTGGCAAAGCCATAAAGCGGAGAGCTATCGTGCAAAAGCGAGTGCCTGTGGCGTGTGTCGGATATGTGATGGGTTGAATAAGTGAGATGATGAGCTTATGGGGACATTCCGCAGGTCGATTGAAATCGCCCGCTATTGATGGGTATCACAGATATAATGGGTTTAAAATCAATAGGGGGCGATTTCAATCGCCCTGCGGAATGTCCCCCATTATCACCCAATCTCCATCTCACCCAAATAAATCACTACTCAAATACCTATCGCCCCTATCGCAAACGATAAAAACGATGACCCCCTTATCAAGTTCTTTTGCCATACGGAAGGCTGCAGATGCTGCCCCACCGCTACTCATACCGGCAAAAATGCCCTCTGCTTTCGCCAATTGCCGCGCCATATCAGTCGCTTCATCTTGCGATACATCTAAGACCCTATCCACCCGCGAAGGGTCATATATTTTTGGCATATATTCCTTCGACCACCGCCTAATGCCTGGTATCGAAGACCCATCAGTTGGCTGACAACCTACGATTTGGATGTTGGGATTTTTCTCTTTCAAAAACATTGAAGTGCCTGTAATTGTCCCCGTAGTACCCATCGAACTGACAAAATGCGTGACTTTTTGCTTGGTATCACGCCATATTTCGGGACCTGTTGTTTTATAATGCGCAAGATAGTTGTCAGGATTGGCGAACTGGTTGAGTTGGTAATATTTACCCGTTGCGGCTTGCGCTTCGGCATAGTCGCGGCAAGTTTCAATATTATCCAAAAGCACCACTTTTGCACCGAAAGCCTCCATCGTAAGGGTGCGCTCTTTGGTAGAGTTGGCGGGCATAATCAATTCAATATCAATATTATACAGCCTTGCCACCATTGCCAAAGCGATACCCGTATTGCCGCTTGTGGCTTCAATCAGTTTCATGCCTTTTGGGATGTCGCCGCGCTCAACGGCGCTGCGGATCATATTCAAAGCGGGGCGATCTTTAACACTACCTGCGGGGTTATGCCCTTCTAATTTGCCATAAATTTTTACTTTCGGATTAGGGTTTAGTCGTTTAATTTCTACCAACGGCGTATTGCCGATAAGGTCAATTATAGTTGCCATATATTAATTTTTATAAAAATCCCCCTAACCCCAAAGGGGAATAATTGGTGAATATCGTCAAAATTGAAGCATAAATTTTACAGTAATTCCGAAGTATTTCCCCTTTGGGGTTAGGGGGATTTTAACCTCCTATCGCTTTCGCCACCGCGTAAGCCGTGCCAGCCGCTAAAGCACCAATTAACATCGTTTGGTAAGCCCCTTTAAAAGGTGATTGACCGATAACTTTATTTTTAAAATAGCCAAATATCATCAAAGCCAATAGTGTAACAACCACAGACCATTTTAAACTCATATCCACTGTATCACAAATGGCGTAAGGACTGAGGGGTATCAAGCCACCAATGATATACGAAAAACCGATATTAAAAGCCGCTTGTCGCGCTCTTTTTTCATTGGGTTTTTCGAGACCCAATTCAAAGCGCATCATAAAATGAACCCATTTATCGCGGTCTTTGGCGAGTTCTTCTACTATAATCTCCTGTGAGGCTTTACTCAATCCATAGGCTTCAAAAACTTCGCGAACCTCCTCTTTTTCGCGCTCTGGGTAGAGGTGCGTTTCTTCGTATTCGCGTTTGAGTTCGGCATTATAATGGTCAATTTCAGTTTTGCCAGACAAAAAACCACCCAATCCCATAGCGATAGACCCCGCCACGATTTCCGCAAAACCCGCCGTCAGAATGATATGATTGCTATTGACAGCACCACTCAAACCCGCCGCGAGTGCGAAAGGCACAGTCAGACCATCACTCATACCAATGACCACATCGGTCAATAAATCTGAGCTTTCAAAATGTTTTTCCTCGTGGTTATGGTTGTGTGTGTGGTTATCGTGGTGTAGGTGTGTATCCATAATAAATGAGCTGTGAACTGAAAACTTTGAACTGTAAAGAAGTATTTAAACAACATTAAGGTATATCTGGTTTACAGACGTAGTTTGATTTTTAAAACGCTAAGGTATTTTATTTTTTAGAAAATGACTATTCTATTATTCTTTACTTATAAGTTAAATGTTTTGAAAAAAAATTATATTTATTTGATAATTTTAATTAACAAAATTTGATAATTAAAATTAAACCTTTACCTTTGTCTCATAAGTTCATTGAAAAGGTGGTAGTAAAACAAAAAACAAATGATTGTAAGATTTAACAATCAATATTTAGAAGACTTGTTTGAAAACAAGCCCGTGGTAGGCAAACCAATTTATGATAAAAATATTATAAGAAAGTATAAAAAAGTAGTTCAAATTTTGAAATATGTTGATACTTCTCAACAAATATATGATTTTAAAGGGTTACATTTTGAAAAATTATCGGGAAATCTGACAGGATATTATTCTTGTCGCGTTGATAAAAAGTTTAGGCTAATTTTGAGTTTTGAAAAAGATGAGATATTGATTACTGAAATTGCTGTTGTTGAAGATTTAAACAACCATTATTATTGAAAATAGAATTGTATAAAAAATAAAATTTTATTAATAACTACCACCTTTTTGATGAAAGAACATAAAAAATAAATGATATGAAAAATTATAAAATTCTTTCATCAGATAACAGAGAAATGACTACCGATGATGTATTACATCCAGGTGACGTGTTAGAAATGGAGCTATCGGCTCGTGGCATAAAAAAGAATTTTTTAGCCCAAGTTTTAGACGTACATCCAAGCCATGTGAGTGATGTATTAAGTCATAAACGACATATTAGTGCCATAATAGCTATTAAATTAGAAGCCTTTTTAGGAATTAGTGCGGATTTTTGGCTACGTGTTCAGGTCGGGTACGACCTTGCAATTGCGCGTCACCAAGTAAAAACAACAAATATACTAAACCGAAAGTGGTTTTCGGATTGAAGATTTGGCACTTAACTTACCCCCTCAGTATTTTTGCAAGTTTAGGGGTCAGATTTACTAAATTTTAAAAATTTAGTAAATCTAATAAACACACGAAAACCGAAAACCACTTTCGGTTTAGTATAAACCTATTTCTGAACACTTGCAATCAAGTGTTCAAGAGCCAGAAAACACGTATAAATCAACTTCTTTGTTAGATTAGACTATTATCAATTATACTGCTTCTGGTAATACTGCTGATATGCCCCCGAAGTCACACGATTGACCCACTCTGGATTATTCAAATACCAGTCAATGGTTTCGCGGAAACCTTCTTCAAATTTGATAGACGGTGTCCAACCCAATTCGTCACGGAGTTTTGAAGCATCAATAGCGTAGCGGCGGTCATGCCCGGGGCGGTCTTTTACGAAAGTGATAAGTTGACGCGATACCCCCTCAGTATTCCCCAATTTTTCATCCATAATATCACATAGTTTCTCTACCAAATCAATGTTTTTCCATTCATTGTTGCCACCAATATTGTAGGTTTCACCTGTGCCTCCTTTATGGAAAATAGTATCAATAGCCGAAGCGTGGTCTTTTACCCACAACCAATCGCGCGTATATTTGCCATCGCCATAGATAGGCAGGGGCTTTTTATTCATAATATTATTGATAATAAGGGGTAATAATTTTTCGGGAAAATGGTTGGGTCCATAATTATTAGAACAATTAGAAACCACCACAGGCATATGATAAGTATGATGATATGCCCGAACCAAATGGTCGCTACTCGCCTTTGATGCTGAATACGGAGAACGCGGGTCATACGCCGTTGTTTCTGTAAAAAAGCCTTCATCGCCTAAGCTACCATATACTTCATCGGTAGAAACATGGTAAAAACGACAGGCTTCCATATCCATATCGCCATTTTTCCACAAATCCTTTGCTGCATTCAGCAAATTGACCGTGCCTATGATATTGGTTTTGATAAACGACATCGGGTCAGTAATTGACCTATCCACATGGCTTTCGGCGGCTAAATGCACTACGCCATTGAAGCGATATGTCAAAAACAACTCGTTCAGAAACGGTGCATCCGTAATATCCCCTTTTATAAATTGATAATTAGGCGCAGTTTCAATATCTTTCAAATTTTCAAGATTACCTGCATAGGTGAGCGCATCCAAATTAATGATGCGATATTGTGGATATTTAATAACAAACAAGCGAACAACGTGCGAGCCAATAAAACCCGCGCCGCCTGTAATTAAAATGGTGGATTGGAAACTCATGTCAAATAATGTATAATTTATGATGGAAAATCATTAATGTTCAAAAGATTGTTTTAAAAATAAAGTATTGATTTTCAATGATTTATAATGCTTCTCGACAAAGGTTTAGTAATTTCGCATATGGACATTATGGTGACATCGGAAGGGCGATTGAAATCGCCCTTCCGATGTAAAACCAATGTACTAATATCTTTTTTATTCATATACGGAATTGCTGACAAAGGTTTAGTAAACTGAAAATTATTTTTTTTAAAAAAAAATAATTTTCAGTTTACTAAACCTACGCACGAAACGTTTTTAAACTACTTACCAAAATTCACGGATATATAAATGAGAATGGATAATTGATAATAAAGGACAATTTGCATTATCTGTTTCATATTATCAATTATCCATTATACATTATCAACTAAACAACTGGTTCATCAATCTTAACGGCTTTTTTGAAATATTCGTATGTCAAAGCCAACCCTTTTGCTCTATCATATTGCGGTTCCCAACCTATAATTGCACGCGCCTTCGTTATATCGGGTTGGCGTTGCTTTGGGTCGTCCGTTGGCAATGGGCGATAGTCAATGTATGCTTTTGGATTATTGACCAAAGCCATAATCTCGCGGGCAAATTGCATCATCGTGATTTCGCTTGGGTTGCCAATGTTCATCGGCAAATCATAGTCACTTAACAATAGACGATAGATACCCTCCACCAAATCATCAACATAACAGAATGAACGGGTTTGTGAACCATCACCAAACACCGTCAAACCTTCGCCACGAATGGCTTGTGAGAAAAATGCTGGCAATACGCGACCATCGTTCACACGCATACGCGGACCATATGTGTTGAAAATACGAACAATCCGCGTTTCAACACCATGATAACGGTGGTATGCCATCGTTATCGCTTCTTGAAAACGCTTGGCTTCGTCATATACGCCACGCGGACCAATCGGATTGACGTGACCCCAATATTCTTCTGGTTGTGGATGTACCAAAGGGTCGCCATATACTTCTGAGGTAGAAGCAATCATGAAGCGAGAGCCTTTTGCCTTTGCCAAACCTAATAGATTGTGCGTACCCAACGAGCCTACTTTGAGGGTCTGGATGGGCATTTGCAAATAATCAATCGGGCTGGCAGGCGATGCAAAGTGCATGATATAATGCAAATCACCTGGTACATGAACGAATTTTGACACGTCATGATGATAAAAATCAAAACGTTTCAAAGGCATTAAATGGTCAATATTGGATATATCGCCCGTTAGGAGATTGTCCATGCCTATTACGTGATAGCCTTCTGCGATAAATCTATCGCACAGATGTGACCCTAAAAAACCAGCTGCGCCGGTGACAAGTACTCTTTTCATAGTCGAGATGAGATTATTGGCTTTGCTCTGATGTATGTGCTATGTTTGAAAAAATCGGTTTCCCTCCAACCTCCATAGATAAGGTATTACTTTTGCAAAGCGCAAAGATAGGAATTTTATCGTAATCAATCCTTGGAAAACTTGAATTCTCCTAAAATTACGCCAAAAATGTTGGTTTTTGTATGATGATTGTTTTTAAAGTGATGCCCTACTTACATATCCAAAAAATTCTTCAACAATTTCTCCCCCGCCCAACTCGATTTTTCGGGATGAAATTGCGCAGCATGAAAATTATCTTTTCTAAGACAAGCCGAAAAGGTACAGCCATAATCAGCCGTAGCGGTTGTATATACCCCTTGCTCCACATAGTAGCTATGCACAAAGTAAAACCATTGATTATCAATATCTTGTGATAAAATACTACCCCCCTCAGTATTGTCCATTGTCCATTGTCCATTGTCCATTGCCACCTTGTTCCACCCCATTTGCGGCACTTTTTGGTGTGCCGTCGGGAACTTCAAAACGGGTTGTGGTATCACACCCAAGAGTGGCGTATCATTTTCTTCGGAATGGGTGCAGAGCAATTGCATACCAATACACACGCCCAAAAAAGGCTGTTTCAAAGTAGGTATCAATGTATCTAAATTGCGCGCGCGAAGGCTGCGCATGGCACTACTTGCTTCGCCTTGCCCCGGGAAAATAATTTTATCGGCGGCGGCAATCCATTCGGGGTCGGAGGTCAAAAAGGCATCGCAGCCCAAGCGTTCAAGGGCAAACAGAACGGATTGGACATTGCCCGCATTATAGTCTATAACAGCGATTTTCATAGCGCAAAAGTAGGTAAATCTATTTAGGCACTTTAGTATTTTAGAAAAAAATCCAAGTAGGTTTTTGATTTTGTTTTATAAAAAATTTTCAATTTTTTATAAAACAAAATCAAAAACGCGCCCCCTTTTGTTGCCGAGCATGAAAAACAATTCTAAAGTGCCAAAATAGCGTTAAGTACATTGAGAATAGATAATTTTTAAAGTGCAACGGAAGGCCGTTCTGTTGTGGGTAATCATTCAACGGAACAGCGTTCCGTTGCACTTTTATCAAAAATAAATAATAAATTTCTGAAAAACGCCTAAATTCACCCTCATTACGCAACAGAAATATATGCAACTCGTCCAACATACTGATAATCAATTAGTTGAGCAATATCGCAGCACCCATGATGCCCGATATATCGGTGACTTGTATCGCCGATACAGCCATTTGATATATGGCGTATGTCTTAAATATTTGAAAAACCAAGCGGATAGTGAAGACGCAGTTATGGAAATATTTGAAAAACTGCATCTTGATTTAAAGAAAGTGGAAGTCGAGTATGTCAAATCGTGGCTCTACACGGTTGCCCGTAACCACTGTTTGATGAAATTGCGCAAGGCGGGTTTAGATGTCGAGTATCCAGAAGAATTACCCGCACCCCCTCAGTATGACGAGGATATGGAGGCTTTGGAAGATAAAGAAACGCTCATACAATTGCTTGAAAACAGTATGACTCAGCTAAAACCCGAACAACGCCTGTGTATCGAGTTGTTTTTTTTACAAGATAAATCGTATAAACAAATAGCCTCTGATACCAGTTTTTCGTTGAATGATATTAAAACACATATTCAAAACGGTAAATTGAATTTGAAAAAAATGTTGGCGAAATATAAAGGAGAAGATTAGGGAATGGGAGATTGAAAATTATGAGATTTGAGATTTTACATAGTCTCTAATCTCTAATCTCACATTCTCTAACCGCCATTAAAAAAGTAATAATGAATACATTAGTGCCAAACGATAATTGCTTAACGCATGAACAGATTGTGCGGTATATGCGCGATGAGACAACGCCCACCGAGACGCGGGTGATTGACCGTCATATCGAAAAATGCCCTCTGTGCAGCGATGCTCTGGAAGGTGTTATGGCAATTGGTGTTGATGCGTATATTACTGATATTCATAGAATTAATACAAAATTAAAAACTGAAAAAATAAAAGCTGCGATTGAACCACAGCCATTGAAATTAAGCCACACTAACCCCAGACGCTATTGGCTTATTGGGGCTGCAGCCTCGGTTGCAGCGTTGGTTACGGCTGGTGTTTGGTTCAATAATCAAGGGAGTAAATCGGAAATGAAAAGCGAAATAGCGGCGCAAGAGGTATTCATGGAAAACGCGCCTACGGCAACACCCCCTCAGTATTTGGACAGTGTGAGTGCAAATGTGGTAAATACGACTACTGCTCCCGTTGCCGCTACACCAGCTATATTAAAAGAAACAAAACAAAATAGTAATACAATTGCTTCTGCTGAAACGCGCTCCACAAAACAATCTGCACCTCCCGCAGAATATACTGTTAGCCGACCAAAAGAAGATGTAGCTATTAATAATGGGAATAAAGATGCTGAAAGAATAGCTATTGTTGCTGCTCCAAGTGCAGTATCAAAACCCCAATCCAGCGCACCGATAAGAGCTGATACGTACCAAACAGCCTACACGCAACCTGCTGCATTAGAAACAGCGCGGGAAGAAATGCCTAAGTCGGAAACGGAAAAACGACAAAAAGATGCGATTGCTTATACACCCTCTGGCGATTATTCTAAAAATACGGACAGTTATCAAGGTGCGTCTAATCAAATGCCAGCGAAAAAGCAAGAAGCAACTGGTTTATCAAAAGCTAAAATGTCGTCTAAAAAAGATAGGGCTGTTACAGCTGCTGCACCCAGTAAAGAAAAATCTAATGCGCCCTTAGAAAACTTAAAAAATGTGCAGTTGAATAAGGTATCAGAAGATATGACTTTAGGTATTTATCAATATGACAATAAAAAATACAGCGAAGCCATTAATACATTCAACGGCATTTTGAGTGTTGTGAGCAAAGGCAATATCTACGAAAATGCCCAATGGTATCTCGCTAATTGCTATAATGAGAGTGGGAATAAAGCGGCTGCAAAGAGTTTATTTCAGCAAATTGTAAGGGAAAAAGGGAGTTTTGCTAAGAAAGCTGCTAATAAGTTGTAGGAAATTATTGCATAGGTTTAGTAAACTGAAATTGATTTTTTTTTTGAAAAAAAAATCAATTTCAGTTTACTAAACCTTAGTCGAAAGGCTATCACAATATTAAACCTGCTCAGGTGCAAGTCGCACCACCAATCCATCTAAATTTTCAGTTATACGAATTTGACAACCCAAGCGGCTGTTGTCCTTGACGTGCATCGCTTGGTCGAGCATTGCCCATTCATCATCGGTAGGGTCGGAGAGGGGATGGTCACTTTCGATATAGACTTGACACGTCGCGCACAGAGCCATACCGCCACATATCGCCTCCACAGGCAATTCATAACTTTTACATACCTCCATAACACTGAGGGGTACGCCTAATGGCACTTCTAAATTATGTGTAATGTTTTGTCTATCAATGACTTGTATAGTGATATTTTCTTTCATGTATTGTATCTAAGCAACCGCATAATCGGTATAGGCTCTCGTTGAAGGTGATAAAAAACCGATAACAATATCAGATTTAGGTACGCCCATTTCTTGGAGCATATCACCTACTTCCCATTCGGTCATATTTTGTTGTATCCAAATTTTACCATTAATAATGTCAAATCGCATTGGACAATCATGGATAAATTTATTTTTATCCCATCCAATCGTCATCACTTGATAGCGATGGTTTTCTTTGTCTGCGATAATTTGGTTTTCACCATTCACATTGACATATCTGATTTTTGCATAGTCATTTAATATGTTCAATATGGCTTTTTGATATTTTTTTACCTTATCCATAATCCCACAAATTTAATGAAATTTATTGTTTTTTACAATTTATTCGCTTCCACATAAAAATTCACATCCACTTTAAATTCATCATCGAATAAGTTACTGACTTTCAATGTTTTCCACTCCGTAGTCGGATATATGAAATAGTATTTATTTTTCTCCAAAGTCACTTTTATCGGCATATCAAAACCTTCTACGCAGTTCGACCAACGATAGCTCAAAGTGCCATTCGCTAATTTATAATCGAAATGGGGGACTTTGGTATCACGCAAATATTGGTCAAAAACCGATTGAAGTTTTTTACCCGATTTTTGTACCATATATTGCTCAATCTGTTGGGTCGTTACTGTTTGGTGATAAAAATCCTTATTCAGACCCCTCAGTATGTCGCGCCATTTTACGTCATTATCTACGATTTGGCGTATTGTATGAAGCAAATTGCTACCTTTATAATACATATCCTGCGAGCCTTCTTCATTGAATTTGTATTTGCCAATCATAGGTTTATCGTTTTGGATATTCATGCGTGTGCCAATCACATATGCCGCCCCTGCGTCTCTGCCGTAGTAATATTCCGTAAAAAGGCACTCACTATATGCCGTAAAGCCTTCGTGTACCCACATATCCGCAATATCCTTGTACGTAATATTATTCGCAAACCACTCATGCCCCGATTCGTGGACGATGATAAAATCCCATTTATTACCCCAGCCAGAACCCGAAAGGTCTTGCCCTAAATAGCCATTTTTATATTGGTTGCCATAGGTGACAGAGCTTTGATGCTCCATACCAAGATAGGGCACTTCTACCAATTTGTACCCATCTTCATAAAAAGGATAAGGACCAAACCAATGCTCAAAGGCTTTCATCATTTGTCCCGCTTGCTTGAATTGGGTTTTAGCTTGCGCCAAATTATCGCGCAAAACGTAGTAATCCATCGCCAATTTGCCCTTTTCGCCCGCATATTCTTCCGAAAAATGGACATAATCGCCGATATTCACATTTACTCCATAGTTGTTGATAGGGTTTTTGACATACCAATCGTAGGTGGTTGTGCCGTCGCTATTTTCAGTTGTTTTGCGCAATTTTCCATTCGATACATCCATCAATCCCTTTGGCACGGTGACGGCAATAGCCATCGAATCGGGTTCATCGTACATATGGTCTTTGCAGGGCCACCATATACTTGAGCCTAAGCCTTGACACGAGGTAGCGACAAACGGATTGCCTTTTTTATCCTTGCTCCAACTGAAACCACCGTCCCAAGGGGCATTATTCGCCACGCGGGGTTTACCTTTATAATATACCGTCAGTGACTTTCGCGCACCCACTTTTTGCTCACTTTGGAGCGCGACCATATAGGCGTTTTTGCCTTCTTTTTTTACATCTAACTCTTTCCCATCTTGTACAATCCTATCAATACTGAGGGGGGGCTGCAAATCTATCTGCATGGTTTTACCAGCCGACAAAACTTTATAATGAATTGTATTTGAACCACTTATATATTTTTCGGCAGGATTGACCGACACTTTTAGGTCATAAAAAGACAAATCCCACCAGATACGTTCAGGCGTGATGCTACCGCGCAGTGTATCGTCTTTGGTATAGCTTTTTCCTCCGAGTTGGCAAGTGCCGACGACTGCGAAAAGCGCGAGGCAAGTGAGTGTGATTAAGGCTTTTTTCATATTGCGCATATTTTAGTATTGAAATAGGCAGCAAAGAAAATATTATTTTGGGAAAGAAACATGGAATTTAGGGTACTTTCAATAAAATATGCTTGTAGTGGATTGAATTAACACTAAATAGGCTTTTTTACCCATCATAAAATGTACCCCTCAGTATTTAGCAAAGCATAAATAACCAAGGGGTAGGTCGGACTTCAATAATCATGGGTTTACAATAATGCTTTCAAATCCGTTTTTGGATAAGTATTAGAAAATCATGTGATTATAATATCTGCAAATTTAGATGTAAATATAGTTACATGAAATACCCGATTTATAGGGTAGTAGTCTTCTTGTTAAACCCAACCTTCCCGAATAGCTTTTGCAACCAATTCAGCTGATGTGTGGGTATTGGTTTTTTGCAATAAATTTTTGCGATAAGTGTCCACTGTCAATTTTTTAATACCCAATTTGTCGGCAATTTCTTTGGTCAGTTTGCCATCAATCATCATCAATATAATTTCTCTTTCGCGATTCGATAAGAAAGAAGAAGGCAGATAGACTTTTTCGACATCAATATCAATATAAGACGGTTCGCCCTCCAAACCAATGAGAGATAGGACAGGTTTGCCTTCTTTTTTGAGTTGTGAAATATCGGTATAGACGATAAAAGTGCGCAGCAATGCCCCGTTTTCATCATGTTCCAAAGTGACAGTTTGTTGCAAAAGGCGCACGTAGCTGCCATCTGGTCGCCGTAGGCGGTAATCGTAACGGACTTTGTATTTTGAAATTTTATCTATTGGCAATTTTCCAAAAAAACGAACAATAAATAGCTCGAAATTTAGAAAATACGGCATATCATCAGGATGAATGATACCCAAGAGATAATCCAAAGTCACCATTTCGGGTACAACACCGAGGACTTGTTCGACACTGGGGCTAACAAGGTCGAGGCGGGACGCGGGGAGGTTAAATACCAAATAGTACCAATCACCGACTTGAAAAATATTCAATAGTTTTTTTTGAATATCGAGTTCAAATTGTAGGTCATTTTCCGTTTTGCTACCTTTGGTAGCGTTTTTCCAGATATTTCTGGATTCTTGAAAAATAGAAAGTTTCATGGTTAATCAGATTGTTTCATTATAATTACTGTATAGTGTAACAAATATACGTAACCTTAACAAAGTGTGCAACCTTAACAAAAGTTAAAGTTGCACACTTTGTTAAAATATCTATAAATGCTTGAATAAAGAGGGTTATGTTATTGGGGATATTTCGCAGCTTCAGTTTGTGCACTTGCAGAAATTGTCCATTTCCATGTTTTAAAAAGGTTAGTCAAGTTTTTATTAGCAGCCGCACACGCGGATAAGAAAAAGTTATCCATTGTCTGTATAGAAGTTAACGAATAATTTTCGGGTTTTTTATCAACTTCTTGCCACAATTTTTTTACAAAATTTTGCCCGCCATAATCTCGTTTTAAACGAAGGCAAAAAGAACTAAACAAATGTTGGCTATATCCGAGGGTAGCATAAGGAACAGCTCGCCCACTTGCAAGCGCATTGACCCAATTTAACGTAGGGTCGGCAACGTAAATATCAACTAATCTTTCAACACTATCTCTGTAAATATTCCAATAATTATTTGTAGAGAAACCAACCACTTCCTTTGCCATTAGTGTCATAAAATTCGCATATCCCCATTTATAGTATCTGCTGTATCCAATTTTACGGTCATAAAACCAAAAATTATTGCTCAAGTAATAGTAAATATCATTATCAAAATCGTTGTTATTTTTAATACTATTGTAGCTACTGTTAAACCTTTCATTTGATATTTCTACGCCCATCGAACCTACATTACAATCAGAGGAACTATCAGAAGCAACAGCTATTGTATTACGATTGTTAATATAATAGTCAAAAGATAAATATGGAGGTTCTTTTCCTGTACATATTGTATAATAACTATATACACTATCAAGGGTACTTAGCCATTTATGCATCGTTAATTTATCTAAAGTATCAGCACGTGTCAAAATAGTAACTTTTTTACCATACCAAGCAAAAAGCTCTAAGTTATTGCCTTTAAAACTTTTGTAGGGTGTTTTGAACGGATGTACGGGATAAGTGCCTGGTTCAGGTTGTACAAACACACCTTCTTTACAAGCACTCAGATACATTAAAAAAAATAAAAAACATATAAGTTTTGAAGTGCTAAGTATAGTCCTATTTTGGACACCCCTCAGTATTTTTTTTCCAAAAACGATAAAAGTACACTCTGGACTTTGATTTAATTTGTTGTAGATAGGAGCTTTCATTGTATTTAGATTGTTTTTAAGTGATTGAAAATTTATTTCCCCTTCAAGTCCTCTAAACTGCGAGTAGCCTCTTTATTGCCTTGAGTTGATGCTTTTTGGAGCCAAAAAATAGCTTGTTCCTTGCTTTTAGCGACACCCTCACCATCTTTATACATATTAGCAA
Source organism: Saprospiraceae bacterium (assembly GCA_043768285.1). Lineage (GTDB taxonomy): Bacteria > Bacteroidota > Bacteroidia > Chitinophagales > Saprospiraceae > JAAFJT01. Next base: position 28,133 of record JAYVKQ010000330.1, read on the forward strand.
GGTTAATCTGTGCATCGGCGAAACCTTGTTCTGCCGATTTTTTGTACCAATTGAAGGCATCTTTAATGTCTTTTGGCACACCCCAGCCTTTGTATAGCATGTAGCCAAAGCTATTTTGAGCAACAGGATCGCTTTGCTCAACCGCTTTTTTTAACCATTTTATGGCTTCTTCGTAATTTCTGGACACACCGAAGCCACTGGTGTACATGTAGGCAAGATTATTTTGGGCAGAAGCATATCCCTGTTCTGCCGATTTTTTATACCATTGTATCGCTATTTTATAATTTCTGGGTACAGCCAAACCATCGTGATACATGCCGCCTAAAGCATTTTGGGCTTGCGGATAGCCTTGGTCAGCTGCTTTTTGGTAATATTTCAAGGCTTCGTCATAGTTTTTCTCTACACCTTTTCCAATTTGATACATTTTGCCGATGTAGAAATAATAGCGTTCATGCACCAAAATATGATTGCGGTATTTGTAAAAAACAGGAAAAGCTGCTTTGTAATCGCGTTGCTCATAGGCTTTGGCAGCATATTCCAATTCCTCACTAATTTGAGAATCATCTACTGAGGGGGTGTTGGGCTTAGGTACAGATTTTGGGGTAGTTTTGGTGCCATTTGTACTTGGATTAAAGTAAAAATCGCCGTCCATCGAGGAGTTTTCCCAAGGTATTTGACCAATGCGCTTCACTTCTCGCCTTACCATTTTAAATGCATCTTCAATTTTAACATTTGGCTCTTGAATCGCTTTTACTAAGGCAGCTGTGTAAGGTGAATTGCGCCCTGTGCCATCGGCAGCAGTCGTCAAGGGCGAAGTAGCAAAAGCAATATATGTACCCGTAGGTGTGCGCGAAGGGGTAGATAGCCCGCCGCCAGCATTGCGGTTATAGCCGAAAGGGTTGTTGCGGCAGGCATCTAAAACGATGATATTTGTGCCTGTATTGGCTTCCTCTAATTGACGCATTAGGAAATTGAGCGAAATACACGCAATTTCAACTTCTGGTTCTGTTTTTACAGTAGCATCAACGGGTACTAAAAAGTTGTCGTTTTTTACTTGCAAGCCATGCCCTGAATAATAAAACAACGCAACAGTATTGAGTCCTTTTGCCTTTTTTGCCAATCTGGTGATAGCACTCGTCATGGTGACGCGCGAAGCGTCTTTGACAAAATCTACTTCAAAACCCAAGGCTATCAGCGTAGCATTCATATCTGTTGCATCATTTATGGGGTTTTTTAAAGGATTAGTTGTGTAACTACTGTTGCCAATTATCAAAGCAAAACGTTTTTCATTGGGCGGTGCGGATATTGTACCATTACCGTTGTCAATATATAACCCTTTTGTTTGGGCATTAAGATATAATCCTGTTAATGAGATTAAAGCGAGTATTAGATATTTATTCATATTTAAGTTGTTGATTATTAATAATTTAGATAAATATTAGATAAATGTAAAATTAATTATGTGGGATTTCAACAACAATAGGCACGACAGTACCACTGCCGTAACTCTGCACTTCGAACCGAATTTCGTCCTTGTAGTAGCGTAAGTATTGTCTATCAACTAATTTATCTTGCATGGTTTTGTGCAACCGCTGAAAAAAAGTGCCTGTTTCTTTTTCAAGATTTTGACAAATTGACTTTATATCCAAAGGCTCTTTGGCATAAAGAAGGCAGAAAATATCTGTTCCTTTGATGTTATCCATTACAATGTATTTATCTTCCGAAGGCAATGCTACTTCATTGTTTTTATAATTTAAAGCGGGGCTTATCGTAGATTTATGAGGAAATAAAACCACAGCTTGGTTGGTGTTGTCCAAAGCTATGGCATAAACATAGGCAGGTTCATTATTGCGTAAAAACAGGCGAAAGCGTGTTCCCTCAGTATAGGCTTTATCCATCCGATATGCAATAAATTTGCCTGTTTCAAAATTGGTATCAGCTTCAAAATTAGAAGGATTAACTTTTGGCGTAGGGCTTTCATCTTGTTTTTCAGCATCATCTACATACAAGCCTCTTACTTCTTGGATATGCGCTGTCATTTCACTGTTATTTGATAATGAAAAACGTAAATTTCCAGAAAAGTCATACCCAATTTTAGGGATATTAGGTGTTGGTACAGGTGTTGGAATGACTACTAAAGGGGTCGGCTCCGTAGTTGGTTTTGGTTCGGGTGTAGGTGTTGGGTTTACAATTACTGAGGGGTGCGGCTCAGTAGGGGGTGCTGGTTTTGGTTCGGGTAAGGGTTCAGGAGTAGGTGTTGGGTTTACGACTACTGAGGGGTGCGGTTCGGGTTTAGCGGGTTTAATATTGTTGATTAATTCAAAACCATAAACCGTCCAATAGGCGAAGTCTTTATATGTTACCCAAAAAAAGCCTTTATTGCCCCATTGTGTACCCCAGCTGTTTAAAATTTCAAATGCACCACCATACTTATTGTCATCATAACCTATAAGACACAGTGCGTGACCACCTTCATGTTGTTTTAAATCCTCCGTAGGTGACCAAAGTTCGCCATCAAGTGCATTAAACGAAGATGTTACGAGCATACCAATAGTGACAGGATTGCCTTCCGCTAATGATTTTTTAGTTGTATTTATTTTTGTGTCAGCTTCGTCAGAAAGACCAAAGAGGCGAGCAAAATCTTGAATTTTAAAATCATCAGCCACATCCAAAAGATGATTAGGCACAATGGACGGGCAAGCAGCATAAAAATCTTTTTTTAATACATCACCATTTTCTTTCATAAAATTTAATGCAAGGTCGAGGCGTGTACCTGCCTCACAACGATTGTCTTTGGTTTCGGGAACTATGCTCCGGTATATAAAATCGGGAGAAAAAGCATGTTCTGTGATAGTGGTTATTTCGGTGATACCTTGCTGTTTTGCCCACAAAATTGTTCTTGCGCCATAACTGGTAGCCCAACCCACACAGGTGCTGTAAGGGGTTTGATTGCCTGCTGTTGGGCAATACGCTTTAAGAGAGGCTTGGGCAGGAATAGCGTCATAAATAGAGCGTGTCAATGATGCTTTCATTGGTAAAATGTCATAAGCCGCGTCATTCAGAACCAATCCTTTCGATTTGGTTTGGGCACAGGCATTTAGATAAATAAAACAGCAAATAAGGTTTAAAAAGCGATACATTATTTTTTATTTTATAAGTTAAGAATGGAAATTTATTACTGTATCGTTCCTAAAATACTGAGGGGTGCTTTAAATCTTAATACCCAATCTTAAATTTAAGACAGGGATGAGCTTATTAGTTCCCCATAGGTCATTATCTTCAACTATTGCCCTTTTCTTTTCGCCACCCAATTCTTTGACGTAAAACCCTGTGGGTTTGCCTACAAACATACCACCGCCTACTTCGAACCCAAACCATATTAACCCGCCAGTAGAAGTACCTAAGAGCATAGTAACACCATTTTGACTAACGGTTGCTCTATAATTCGGGTCAGTTTGGAGGGTTGTTTCCATAGATACCTTTTGATAGCGCATACCAAAATAACCGCCACTATTGCGCCCTCTTCTGTTGAAATAAAAATTTGGTCCTACTGCCCAATAATTGTATTTAGATATAATGTTAGATGCTGACCTATATCCTAAATTTTTGACATAACTAATTTTTTCAAACGGTTTCAAAGAAGAATAATCGAGTAATAACCCTATTCGATTACGAACGATTTCAGCAGAACCACCCAAAATATTGGGCATTAAAACTTTAGCCCCAACCCGAAATCGTATAGGTTTTCTTTCAGAATGAACACCAATGGAGCGAGAGTCGGATTCCATTTCTGCACCATCATTTTCCAAATTTGAAGTTTCTTGAAGTGCTTTATCGTCTTTTACACTCTTTTCATTTTTAATTGGTTTATTCTCAATATTTCTTTCTTCATTATTTTTGTTACTTTCTGTTACTCTATTCCTTTCATCTGCTATTCGTTTGCGGTTCTCATCCGCGATTCTACTTTTCTCGGCTTTGCGTTTTTCATCGGCAATCTTACTTTCTTCTGATTTGCGGGTTTCATCTGCAATCTTATTTTCTTCCGATTTGCGTTTTTCATCGGCTAATCTATTTTCTTCTGATTTGCGTTTTTCATCGGCTAATCTATTTTCTTCTATTTTTTGTTTCTCAATTTCAACCTCTTTTTCTTCAGTAATTGATTTTTCAGTTTCTTCAACGACATAAGTTGGGTAATCATAAGTGACCATTTTGTTTAAATAAACGATTGTTTCATCAGAGAAAACATAGTATGTTATTTTAAAATGTTTGATATCTATATCATCCATCACATCTTCCATATTCCTATAAACTTTTTTACCTTTTTCATCAACCATCAAGGAGTTTCTTAACTCTAATTTTATAGATAATGGTATTGAGTTATCCGAAATTAAATGCTTTACTTTTTCTGTTTTTTTCTCAAGAAATTTATTTTTAAAATAAACATCATAGGTAAAAGTCACTTCTTTAAAAGTGGGTGTTGATTGGTTCAAATCCGTTTTCAGTTTTTTGCCGTAGAGATAGGTTTTATGTGTGCAATTTTCGATACCGTTAGGGCGCGTAATGCAATACCCAGAGGGTTTGATAAGGTTAATTAGAAAATCTAAATGTAGATACTCAGGTATGCCTTTTTGCCCTTTGACCTCTGTAAAGTCAATTTCATAAATGGCTCTAAAATGTTCAGTTGAACTTGATTTGTACTCCTTATTTAAGGCGTGCGTAATTGAAGGTAACGCAACTGTATCAGGTGCGTAAGATTGCGATTCCAAAGGGGAAAAACTGAGGATTAGAAACAAGAGTGTAATGCACTGAGTGATGGCTTTCATTTTTATTACTTTTATAGTGGCTAATTTGATGACAATAGAATTCCATTCTTTTGACAGTTGCACAATGTCAAAAGGTTCAATAAAATTACACAATGATGAGTCGGTATAGTAAAAAAGGAAGAAAATACAAATTCAGGAATTACAAGTTATATGGGAAATATTTTACTTTCCTTTTTTGGGTGTAATGGTTGGTAGGTTTGATTTAGTTTGCAAATGGAATAATAAGTACGTTGAGAAAGAGGGATTAAATTTTTTTCAAATTTTTTTTAATAATATATTTTAATTGCAAAGATAATATTTAAAGATTATATAGGCAATACCCCATTTGTAGGGTAT
>JAYVKQ010000331.1:0-3292 GCA_043768285.1 Saprospiraceae bacterium
TCGTTTTACATTTTCAGATATATTGTCTATAAACGTACAAATCCTAACGGATTTATTGAGTTTAAACCCATTATTCGCATTATTAATCGTCCTCATCTTCATCGCTGATATTCATTTTTGCGCCTACTAACTCATTATAGGCGTGCATATCCTTTTCCTTTTTAGCGACTATCATACCTAATTTATAGGTTTCCAAAGCTTGTTCGGGCTGTTGAAGTTTCTCATATAATTTTCCTAAATGATAATATAAGCCAACATACTGAGGGGTCGAAGTGCGGAGATGCAGATAATATGTCAAGGCATTATCTGTATCGTTCAAGCCTTCATACTCTTTGGCGAGGGCGAAAAGGAGGAAAGGGTCGTTGGGTTGTGCTTTTATAAATTCTTGTAAACGTTCTAAACGGGACATAGGACATACATTTATTTTCTATCTTTTAATATCTTAGTATCACGCTTATTGTGCAATACAGCTACAACATTGGCACTATTGTTTGCAATATCATATTCGTAATAAATGGTATAAGGGAATTTTCTAAGTTGTGCAGCACGATAGCCTTCCAATTTAATTGCAGAAGCCTCTGGATTTTTAGAAATAAAAGTCAATCTATCATTTACAGCTTTTGAAAACCGTTGTTCAAGACCTATGCTTTGTGCTTCATACCAATCAAGTGCGTCTTGTAAATCATATAATGCTTGTTTTGAAATATGTAATGTAGCTCTCATGTAATAGGCGTTTGCTTTCTATTTGCCAGCATGAGTTGAGCTTCTTCCCAACTAAAAAATTGCGCATTGGGTTCTGACAAGGCTTGTCTTCTTGCTCTGAGAATAGCAGCGTGTTCTTCTAAAACATCATCAGAAATAGTCGTTTCATCATCACGAATGACCCGAACATTAAGGCGTTTTAATACCTCTAATACAAAATCTAATTCTGTTTTATTGTTGGGCAGTTCAATTGTCGCTAACATATTATTACATTTTTGACAAAAATAAAGGAATAAATTAAATTCTACAAACCTTTTTCAACTATATTTACTTAAAATACCCCAAAATACTGAGGGGGTAAGCGCAAAGGTGTCAGACGCTTGAAAAAAAGCGTCTGACACCTATAAGCCTACTTTACCCTTCAAAATGCAACGACACTGTGAATGTCCGCGACATCAATTTTTCAATCACACTCGATTCGCGCAAGCCATTTTGGAAAATGAGGATATTGCCCAAACCGTGTGAAAATTTGACTTCGGGCGAAAAGATAAAATAAGGGAAAAACATTTGGATACCCGCGCCCATTTCCACTTGAAAATCGGCGGGTGATATTTTCAGATTGTTCGCCAACGTCCGCGCACGGCTTTTGCTTTGAATATCGTAGCTATATTTGATGCCACCCATCACAAACATACGTTTATCGTGATAAGGGGCAGATTTATAGCGCACATGGAAAGGCAACTCGACGAATACCGACTCAACAGGTTTTTCATAATTTTTGGCCGTTTTACGGGTTGGGTCGAACTCAACACGGCGTTCTGCGAAGGAAAAACCAGGGAGAAAACGCAAGTCAAAATTTTCACCTATCTTTAAATTACTGACGATTTGGAGATTGAAACCAGGACCTTTAATGCCTTCAATACCCGCGATACTATCATTGATGGCGGGTAAAAAATTCTTACTTCTGAATATACGATAATCCGACTTATTGTAGGCGAGCGTGATGCCGAAATAGTAGTTTCTTTTGTTAAAATCCAAGAAATTGTAATTGCCACGACCAACAGCTTGCGCCTTAGTTTCAACAGAAAACGTTGATAATGAAACTATTACAAAAAGTAATATTTTAAAAATAGAGGGAAAAGCCGAGCAAGTTAAGGCTTGAAGGCGGTGTAAATTGAGCATATGCCGAGCGTTAATGGTGTGCATTGTGTATTGATATATCCAGTTTTTTGCAAAACGGTTAGAAAATCGGTTCCATCGGGAAAAGTCTGCACCGATTCATATAAATACGAATAAGCGCGAGGGTCTTTTGAAGTCAGTTTGCCAATAGTAGGGAGAATATTTTTAAAATAAAAATTGAATAACTGACGAAACGGGAAAAGACGCGGTTTTGAAAATTCTAATACGACTAATTTGCCATTAGGTTTTAAAACGCGCTGCATTTCAGACAAACCATGCGCCAAATCTTCAAAATTACGAACACCATATGCAACGGTAATAGCATCAAATTTATTGTTCTCAAACGGCAGATTTTCACTATCCCCTACTATCATATCTATCCTGCCAGACAAACCTTTTGTCTCAATTTTCTTAATCCCAACGTTCAACATTTCGGGAGAAATATCTAAACCTACTATACGTAAATCCTTATCATTCAATTGTTTGAGCGTATTAATCGCTACGTCGCCCGTACCCGTCGCTACATCCAATATCAACTTAGGCTGCACCATACCGACTTCTTTTATCATCTTGCGCCGCCATATTTTATCAATGCCCAACGACAGAAAATGATTTAAAAAATCATAGTTCGCAGCGATGTTGTCAAACATCTGCGACACTTGCTCTTTTTTGCTGCCTTCGGCACTGTATGGTTTAACAGTCGTCATTTTGAATGTGTATTAATTTAAAATAAATCTAAGAAAGTTTTTGATTTTATGATGTAAAAAATTTTCAATTTTTTACATCATAAAATCAAAAACACCCCACTAATGCTCGTGTCCAATAATATCCTTTTGGTCAGGTATTTCGACCTCAATCACGGCATCATCATCTAATATGATACACTGACACGCCAAGCGCGATTCCAAGCGCGGATTGCGGGCGCGGTCAATAAAATCTTCTTCTTTATCACTGATTTCTTCTAAAAAATCGGCACCTGATTGCACATATATATGGCAAGTGCTACACGCGCACACGCCGCCGCAATTGTGGTTAAGATGAACATCATGTTCTTCCGTGAGTTCTAAAATTGAAAAACCTTCTTCGGCTTGAACCGTTTTGGCGGGAATTTTTTTATCTTCAAATGTAAATTTTATGGTTGCCATATGCGAAACTTGTCCAGACAAGTATTTTTAATTGCTAAAAAAAGGACTCTGTACGATTTTGGGCGCAAAAGTACATTTTTCAAGATAGTAAACAAAACGGATTGGGCATAGTTTGGTATTTTTACAAAAATTGTTGAATAATATGCACTACACCCCTATTTTTGTGAAAAATACTGAGGGGTACGTTTCAGAATTATCTAAGATATGTAGTGTCGAATTTATTCGACACAGTCGTCATGTGTCGATCTTCGCCGCCGAGGCCGCGC
>JAYVKQ010000332.1:0-2416 GCA_043768285.1 Saprospiraceae bacterium
TGTTTACATCTCCCGCTTCAGCGATGATTGAAACTAATACTTCAAATACGACTACGATTGACAAGCAAAAGAACGAACTCAAAAAAGAGTTTAAGATGCAAAAGCGTCTTTCAAAGTTCGAAAAATTCTTTAAAAAAGCGGGTATAGATTTACAAGATCCCGTCAATAAATGGATGTGGTTTTGGATTTTCGGCTGGGGTGCAGCTATCGTTTTATCCATTATTGGTGCAATAGCAATCACGAGCTTATCAACTGGTTTCGGCATTTGGTATCTCTTAGCTTCACTTTGTGGTTTATTCGGTAGCGTAAGACTTGTGATTTGGATTGTAAAAAAATTCTCTTAATACAATTATAATCTTAAAAAAAGAGACTGCCTACAATAGGTAGTCTCTTTTTTTTTTAATCGAGGAGCTAATTCTACTAATTTTCACATACAATTTCTTTAAATAAGAAAAATTTTATATTTTTACGGAAATATTTTGTAGCACACATTTTTTAAACGTATATTCTAATCATATGGCACTTTTTAACGCAAATAACAAAACAGGAAACACATCAGCCAATGGCGCAGCCAGCACTGCCCTACCCGATTCGGGCTTAACCAATGTCATCGCCAAAGGCACTGTCATTGATGGCATTATCAGAACGAGCGAAAATATCCGCATCGAAGGCACCATTAAAGGTGAACTTAAATGTGAAAAAAAATTGGTAATGGACGCAGGTAGCTTGGTCGAAGGCAATATTCACGCGGGCGAATCCACGATAAAAGGCGAAGTGCGCGGCACCGTTTCTGTAGATAATACCTTGCATTTGTTAGAATCATCTTTCATCAAAGGCGATATCAAAGCTAAGAAATTGCACGTTGAAGAAGGCGCACGCTACGACGGCAAATGCTTGATTGGGTAATTACCCCCCCTCAGTATTTACACACCCGTGCCACGCTTGAGCCTGTGCGTTACACACATCTTTTTCAGTATAAAAAATCCTGAAAAGATTAAATGTGAATAGGAAAAACGGTGAATATTGACGCAAACCCCGAAGGGGTTGAATGTATTCGCCTTCCAAATCAGCAATTCAACGCCTTCGGGGTTATGGAAAATGCTTGTTTGTTGCCTCTATTCAAGTTCAATCCCTTCGGGATTTTTTAAACTGAAAGAGATGTGTATAATGCACAGGCTTAAGCGGTGGCACGGGTAAAAAAAGTGTCTGCATGGTTTAATCTCATGCAGACACTTACTAATTTTATCATTAACCAAAATTATTCTTTACTCATTCAACCGCCAATCATATTCCTTATACCCAATTTTAGCGTCTTTTTTCGCTTTTTTCGTAGCATAACGGTTGATAAAACTCATAAGAGGCGTTCCAAAATCCTTTCCGTACCAATCAAATATTTTAGAAATTTTGACCTCGTCGCCCGATAAAATATTGGCAGTCTGGTCATTAATAAATAATTTAGTACGTTTCTCCAATTGTGCATTGAGCAGAAGCCCTGTAAACGCTTCATTGAAAAGTGGCGGACATGATTTAGCCGCGCAATTCAGCGCAAAATGAATACGTGGCTCGTTCATCGGGCGCACAATTGTGTTTTCAATATCGTTCAACGAATATGTTTTATCGCCTAACTTGAAACGGCGCACGTCCCACGTTTTGCCACCGTCCAAATCCGTAATTCTACTGAGGGGGTATTTATCCAATATCAGCTTGATAGTCAATGCATTATAGGCATTAATCCAATAGGCTAATTTATCATCTTTCGACCATTCCTTAGCGGGCATATTGTCCGAAAGGGTTTGGATATAGGTTTCTAAAGCCGCTTTATCTTCCTTAAATGCTTTATAATTTACTTTACCACTTGCTGCAACGTGCTTTTTCAAGAGTATATCGAAATCAGTATGAGCTGGCACTGCGTTTTGTCCTTTTGCAGTCTGTTTTTTAGGTTCATTTACAAGGGTGACTTGCGAGGTTTCAATAATAATATTGTTGGTTTTAGAAGATGAACCCGTAAATATCTGTTTTTCAACGTCTGACAAAGTGGTTGTTTTATCATTTTTGTCCAAATCCTCTTGAGCAGCCGTGCGTGCAGGTTCGGCAGCAGGGGTTGCATTTTTAACACACGACTTTTTATCAGCTTGCCCGAAAGCTATAGTTAAGGGCAATAGTGTACAGAGTAATAAGAAATTGAATTTTTTCATCGTCAATGAGAATGGTTTATGATTTAAGAAACACGAATTATGCGTGTTTGATGACACATTAATATATAGATGCAGTTATAAACAATTTCCATAACAAAAATGATAGTGCAAAAATCTACCAACACTATCACATATGTATCACGGTCAAAATACCATTAACAAGTTCAAAACATTAGTATGATATACGGAACATAACGAGGTTTGGATTGTCCCAATTTAAA
>JAYVKQ010000333.1:0-3131 GCA_043768285.1 Saprospiraceae bacterium
GACTTTTTTAAAAATGTCTAATGAATTGCACTCAGAATTCATGCTGCTTTCTCACAATTGGCACTATCATGATAAAAAGATAGTAGTCTTTATCTATAGTAAAATTATCTATTTCTAAACTGTCTATTTGGACTTCAGCTTTTTAGTTTAGTCGCAATTACAACTCCGAAGTTTATGACTCACGTTTATTTGCATAGTTCCTAAAAAGACAATAGGTTTGCAGTCAATTTAACAATAAAGCTCTTAATCAAAAACAAATCAAATCTTGGGCATGAAAAATTCGCCTTTTTATTTTGGTTTTTATTTTTACTTTTTTGGCAACTCAAAAAGGGAGCTTTCTTATTGCATTTTAAATTGAAACAAGTTTTTCAAATATATGTAAAAAAAGGAGTTCTCAAAAGGAACTCCTTTTTTGCATTTTAGGGATTATGAGATTAGAGATTTTGAGATTTTAACTCGTATAATCTCTAATCTTACAATCTCTAATCTCATAATCAACATCAATCAATGACATCAGACGCATCGCAATCTAATACCCCCTCAGTACCTAAGCCTTTGAAAATCGCTATTCAAGGGGTGCAAGGGGCATTTCATGAAATCGCCGCACGGTTTTTTCATCCCGACAACAATATTGAAATCGTGCCAGCCGATACGTTTGATATTCTATTTGAAAAAGTGCAATCAGGCGAGGCAGATACCGCAGTAATGGCGATAGAAAATACCATTGCAGGTAGTATTTTGCGCAATTATAATTTATTGAATAACAGTAATTTACGTATAAAAGGCGAGGTTTTTTTAAGGATAAAACAAAACCTTATGGCTCTGCCCGGTATCAAAATCGAAGACCTCAAAGAAGTCCATTCGCACCCAATCGCTCTGCAACAAGTCTATGATTTTTTTGAAAAATATCCGCATATTAAACTGATAGAAGCCCACGATACCGCCCTTGTTGCTAAGGAAATTAGAGAAAAAAAATTGAAAAAAATTGGCGCGGTGGCTTCATCCTTAGCTGCCGAATTGTATAATATGGACATACTCGCCGAGAGTATCGAAACCTACAAAAAGAATTTTACCCGTTTTCTTTATATCAGTCCAGAAAATACGGATGGGGGAGGAGATAATCCCATCATTAATCAACAATTCAATAAAGTATCGGTTGTTTTTAATACCAACCATACTGTTGGTAGTTTGCATAAAGCCCTTGAAGTGCTATCTAAAAACAATTGCAACTTGACTAAAATTCAATCTGCGCCCATCATGGATAAACCGTGGGAGTATATGTTTTTCGTGGACTTTACGCTCGGCAACTATACCGATTATCCGAGGGCAATGTTGGAGTTGTTGCGCGTGGCGGGTGAAGTTAAAGTCTTGGGAGAGTATAAAAGTGGGGAGTATCACGAGTAGAAACAACTAATTTGTGCAGTGGTTTAGGAAACTGATTTTTAATGATTTTTGATTTTTTTTTTTTTCAAAAAAAAACCAAAAATCATTAAAAATCAGTTTCCTAAACCGCATTTCAAGTGTTTCGATTACTTATTCTTAGCATCTTTTTAATCCTAAGAATCCTAATTCTAAATAAAAAACCAATTAGTTATGAATATAAAACCAGCCAAACGGCTCGATAGCATCAACGAATACTATTTCTCAAAAAAGTTAAAAGAAATAGCCGCAATGAACGCAGAGGGGAAAAATGTGATAAATCTGGGTATAGGCTCGCCCGATTTACCCCCCTCAGTATCCACCATCGAAAAATTGGTAGAAACGGCTCAATTACCGACACATCATGCCTATTCAAGTTATGTGGGTGTGCCAGCTTTGCGTGAGGCGATGGCAGTTTTTTATAAAAAACATTACGGCGTTGCACTCAATCCTGCGAATGAGATATTGCCGCTTTTGGGGTCAAAAGAGGGCATTATGCACATTTGCATGACCTATTTGCAAGCAGGCGATGAAGCCCTTTTGCCTAACCCTGGCTATCCAACGTATCGGGCAGCCGTGACGCTGGCAGGTGCAAAATGCGTGGATTATAAACTGTCAGAAAAGAACAAATGGCTACCCGATTTTGAGGCATTGGCAAAGCGCAATCTATCGAAAGTGAAATTGATGTTCGTCAATTATCCACATATGCCAACGGGTGCGCAATGTTCAAAAGAGGATTATCAAAACATAGTTAATTTTGGAATAAAGCATAATATATTGATTGTCAATGATAATCCATATAGTTTTATCTTAAACGATACCCCCCTCAGTATTTTGGCAGCCGAAGGCGCAAAAGACGTGGCTTTAGAACTTAATTCGCTGTCTAAAAGCCACAATATGGCAGGTTGGCGGGTCGGTATGCTGTGTGGCAAGGCAGAATATTTGGCTGATGTATTGCGCTTCAAATCGAATATGGACAGTGGTATGTTTTTACCCGTACAATTAGCCGCCGTTGAAGCCTTGAATAATGACGATACTTGGTATTCAGAACTCAACAAAACCTACAAACAACGTCAAAAAAAGGTATTTGAACTTTTGAAACTTTTGAAATGCCGTTTTGATAAAAACCAAAAAGGGATGTTTGTGTGGGCGAAAGTACCCCCTCAGTATGCGACAGGTTTTGAGCTATCGGATAAAGTGTTATATGGCTCAAATGTATTTATTACGCCCGGTGGCATTTTTGGGACGCAGGGGGGGAAGTATATTCGAGTGTCGTTGTGTGCGAAGGTGGAGGTGTTTGAGAAGGCAATAGAACGCATTAAAATGTATTAATAATGTACTGAAAATTACCTAATATTGATGGTAAGTCATTAATCAAATACTCATTATCGTCAAAAGTGATGGTATCACCTTCTAATTTCATGAAAATCCATTGCGTGCCATTGGTAACAACACCATATACAGTTTCAAATTTTTCATTGTTTTTCTGATTAAAAACTTGAGCACCTATCATCTGAGCAATAGCTTGTGATTTGGATTTTTCAATGGATTGGTTGAGTTTTGCTTCAGTTATATTGATAACAGGAAACATTATTTCGGGTGCATCAGCTTGACCTACAAAAATAAAATCTACTTCACCATTTAAGCCAGCCGACTTATCGCCAAGCAGGGTTTCACCCGAAAAAAGGGTTGTTTTATCTTCGTTCAGTTCT
>JAYVKQ010000334.1:0-3987 GCA_043768285.1 Saprospiraceae bacterium
AAATTAGTGAAAATTAGTGTAATTAGTGGCTGGTATATTTATGATTTTACAAATTTTTTAACCGCACGCCCAGCTTCATTCCGATATTCAACCATATAAATACCCTTTGGCAAAAACGAAATATCAAGCGTTACCTTATCACTGACTACTTTTTTTGATAATTGTACAGTGCCTTGTATATCAAACACTTGTATCGTTTTTTCTATATTATTTCCTTCAAATTCAAGTGTTAAAATAGTGCTGGCGATGCTCGGGTAAAGTGAAAATACTGAGGGGGGGAGCGTTTCTGATGTAGCAGTCGTGCCGCCTTCGCCCAATGCGTTGAGGTATATCTCCAATTGCGTATAACCACCTACGCCAATATCATTGCGGTCATTGGCATTGTTCGGATTTAAGCCTTTGCTGGTTTCCCAAGCGTCGGGCATACCGTCTTGGTCTGTATCTTTGGGTGCAGTTGTTGAAACGTACAGAGGCAAACCACCTACATCACTGGGGCTATCAATAATGCCCGAAGGATGTGATATGCCTGTACCTGTTACGGCTTTATAGGTTGCGCCTTCAAAAGTTGCTGTGCCAGTGCGGGTTTCTTTTACAACACGTTTATCAATGGTATCGCGTTTGGGTAGCGTTGCACCTACATTTGCCAGAACCGATAGATAGGCTTCTTCTGCCGTTTGGGTATTAACGGACGGCATTGGGTACGGGTTAGCTTGTTTTCCTGCCGCCATTAAGGCATTTGCATTCCAATAGCTGTCCTTTTGTACGCCTTGTGTCCAATTATCGGCAGTTACTGAGGGGTATCCTGCAACAAAATTGCCATTGATATAAAATCTGCCCCCGCGCACTGTGTCTGTTCCATCGAGATAATAACTGGTATAATTCAAAATACGATTGCGTTTATTGCTTGTTGAGGGTGTCGTCAAATTACCCGAAGTGGCAGTACCCGCTTTGTAGTAATTATTCACCATATTATATGACCCATTTTCGCCGCCATATGCAGAATTAATATTGCCCCAATTATACACCACATTGTTTCTAAAATCTACACTATCTCTAAACAACTGCGTTTTGTAGCGCGTCCCTTGAAAACGCGGGGCGCGGCTGGTATGATGTGCCAATAAATTGTGGTGAAAGGTCGCATTATTACCGCCCCAAATACCCGCATAACCATGTTCACCCTTGTTGTGAATACTGTTAAAAAGGCTTTCGCTGATAATGCACCATTGGAGCGTAAAGTTTTTAATATCATAAAAAGTCGCCGTTTCGTCAATAGACCAACTCATCGAGCAATGGTCAATGATGATATTTTGAAAATTGCCTGACCAGCAATTCATCGCATCGTCTTCAATAGGGTTGGCATCGCCCAAACGACAACGGATATAGCGTACAATGATATTACTCGCTTGAATATTAAATGTAAAACCCGTTACGCATATGCCATCACCAGGCGCAGTTTGACCCGCAATGGTGATATTGTTTTGCTTAACCACCAACCGACTAAGCAATTTAATTTCGCCCGAAACCCTAAACACCACCGTCCGATTGGGCTGACTAACGGCATCGCGCAAACTACCCGCCCCCGCATCATTGAGGTTGGTCACTTCATAGACAGTGCCACCGCGCCCGCCTGTGGCAAAGCGTCCGCCGCCTTCGGCAGTGGGGAAAGCGAGTTGTTGGGCGTTGAGCATGAAGGATAAGCATACACAAGCAATGGCAAGACTATATCTACACATATTTTTGATATTTAAGATCATGATTATGTATCAAAAATAGCTTTTTGGTCTTGAGATGAAGGGTTTAAAGGCGGGAACGTTTCCGTCAATCTGTGAAAAAAGTCTTTTTCAATAAAAAATGAAAGTATATTATTCTGAATAGGATTGCTTTTCTTAATATTATTCCGAGTATTAAAGCGTTCAAGTTATAATTCAGAATAATATTCTGTTTTAAAAAATGAATTTTTAGTTTTTTCACAGACTGCGTTTGCTATTCAATGGGATGAACACTGTCTTTTCCAAAATTAAAATAGCATAAGTAAAGCATCCATAAGACATGAGAGATAACCCAAAAGTCTATATACATTTAATAATCCACCAATCGGTGTTTCTGAAACGGCTATGATATGCATAGACAAGCCTGAGCAAGTCTTTTATATACATAAAACTGTCTTTTTTAATACCTGAGTAGTCTTTTTATTTATAAATACTGAAAATATTATCCTACAGCAAATTCTGTCAACTCTCTATGCGCAGGTGGGTAAAAAGCTAAAACAATATCCTTTTTGGGAATACCTCTTTCTGTCAAAAGATTAGCAATTCCCGTTTCGGTATTGTCTTTTTGTATCCAAATCTTACCATCTAAAATATCAATATGAAAAGCGATATTGAATATCTGTTTATCGCCTTTCCAGCCCAGCCATAAAAATTGATAATGGTGGTTTTTATCATCCGCAATGATATGGTTTGAGATACCTTGACTTGTCTGATGGAAGCGGCTTTGATATTCTATCAATACATCAGAAACTACTTTTTCATATTTTTTTATTCTTTCCATGCTACGATGATTTCTTGTTTAATATCAACAATAACCATCCATCTTTTTGAAGGGCATTTCTAACAGCTTCGTGTATTAAGTCTCTTGCCATAGTCAGTTTGTTTTTACAAAGTTATAATTTTTTTTTAAACTAAATATAAAAAATAAAAAAGACGGACACTTGAAGGTATCCGTCTTTTTTATTACAAAAATACTGAGGGGGTATCCATTCTACTCTTTCACAAACTTCAAAACTGACTTCTCGTTTTTAGAAACACATTCCAATAGATACAGCCCTTTTGCTAAATCGTTGATATTAATAAATGTCCTATCTGATATACCCGCTTTTTTAGACAATTGAATAGCACCACTCATATTATAGATTGTAAAAGTGGGTGCGGTATCAATGTGCTTATGGTTGATAGTTAAAATATCTTCAACAGGGTTGGTTTGTAATGAAAATAGGGAGGGGGGCACGTCTTTTACGCTGGTAGTATTGACTGAAAACCCTTTGAAATGCACGTCTTTTAGCTTTGCATATCGCCCTGCACTCGTACTGCCACAACTGAAATACACCCGAATAGTCAATGTTTGACCCGCTTGTAGCGTTACGCCCGTTGAGCCATTCAAAGCCAAACGATAATTAGTAGCTGTAAAGGCATTGTCTTGACCCGCAATAATAGGCGTGGCAAATCCGCCATTTGCCGTTGCAGCCATAGGCAAACCATCTGCCCCAATGCCGCCTGTCACATCAGCCGAGTCGGACGCAAAGCCTGATTTTGAATAGACAAAAGCCAAACGGGTATTGGAAGCCGTCAAATAATAGGAGGAATTAAGGATAAAACTATCCAAACGCACGCGGTAATTTGTTGTTGCCGTAATCGTAAACTGTTCATACACATTGCGATTAAGTGTGCCACCCGGTCCGCCACTGGCTGTTGTCCATAAACCATCCCCCGTTGAGCCAGAACTTATGGCTTGTCCTGTTATAGCCGAGTAGGGTGCTATCAAAGTTGCGCCACCATTAGAAATGCCATTAGACACCGACATATTGCGCAAAGTAGGCACGGCTGCCACCACGCCTTTATCGCGCACCGCCGCACTGTCTTGATTATTGACCGCAAAAGAATAAAACGACAAAATATTGGAAATAGGCAATGGGTCAGCTTGCGTTTTGCCCGTAACACTCACTCTTATGGTTTGCGCACTGGTCGCTTCGTTCACTATATCGCCTGTGAATGTACCGACTGCCGTAGCATTTAAGCGGACGAAGATATTAAGCCGCGCCACTTCGTTTTTAACGGGCGTAATACTGAGGGGGGTCTTGCTCCACGTTGTCCCATTGAGCGAAATTTCATAATTGGCAGGTGGCGTAATTTTTATATCGCTTGCCAAATTGACACCCGATAAAGAATAAATTTTAGCCGCCGAAGGTGTACCCAAACCTTGCAAAAAGTC
>JAYVKQ010000335.1:0-4270 GCA_043768285.1 Saprospiraceae bacterium
CTATCTAATATTACCGACGCTTTTTTACAAGTGGATAGTGACCGCGATATTGCCGTTGATTATACACTTGTGGATATGATGGGAAGGGTTGTCAAAAGGGGACAAATTTCGGGTAATAGTACGCTTGATATATCGGCATTGCAAGCCAATTTTTATGCTTTGAGATTTGAGACTGGGGAGATTTTTAAGGTGTTGAAATATTAGACCATAAAGTGTCATTGCGAGGAGGTACGACGAAGCAATCTGTGCCATTTTTCACGATATTCTTTCTAAAATCAATGTTTATCGTTTGAATTTAACGATTAATATCCTGCGAAGTGCGACAGATTGCTTCGTCGTACCTCCTCGCAATGACACTCTTTTTTTAAAGAAAACCATATTTTAATTCTACTTTCTCCTATAAAAAACAAACCCATTCCGCGCATACAAAAACTCCAATTGCGGCAGCAAATCCAATTCCGATTTAGACGGATATTTACCCACAATATAAGTCGGCTTATCCACATCGCCGCTTATAAGCCATTGATTATCAGTGTTTTTCGCATTATTCATATGCCCTTTTTGAGCATAAAAAAAGTGGGCATAACTTTTATAATCGTAGGTGAGGATATAGCAATCCTCTTGTGCGTGTGCTTTATAAAAAGTGATGGCGGCATTTTGAGAATAGCCTTCAATTTTATTGATAAAGACGATTAAAGCGACATTTAAAAATATAGCCGTTGCCACAAATAATAATACCCCCCCCCTCAGTATTTCAAGCTTTTTTAAGTAGAAAAAGCTCATAATTAAAGCCAAAACATAGCCCAATCCTACAAAAATTTGCCCCGTTTGCCACGATATAGTCGCCTCTAAATTTTTTAAAGCAAATATATCTTTTTGAAATAAAGGCTTGATTAGGTCTATATTTTGCCCAACTATGGGCAAAATGGCTACTACTAAACCCAGCAATATACCAATTGTAGGTATAGTAAATTTTGTGAAACCACTTATCCGTTTTTCTTCAACATATCGCTTCAAAGTCAAGGCAGAAAGAAAGGTTAAGGGCAGATAACACATGGATGAATAATGTACTATCTTGGATTGCACAAGGCTAAAAACGAGCAAAACGACCCAAAACAACACCTTCATCAAGCGCGTAAAGTCCACTTTTTCGCCCATGAAATTATAACGCCTAAACAACGATTGTACGGCAAAGATTGAAGCGGGAAAACAGCCGAAAAATAAGACGATAAAATGATACCCCACAAAGCCGCCATGCCCCGCGTCCTCCGTTTTTGCCAATCGGATATTGTATTCGATAAAAGTATTGAGAAACCAAAAGCCATTTTTAATAGTAATCAAACCAAACCATAGGCTCGCAACGGCTAATGTTATCAAGCTAAAACCGATATATTGCTTGAAAAAGGCTATTGTAGTGGCGAATTTACGCGCTGCATAACGTGTTGATACTGAGGGGTATAGCGCGTTTTTGATAAACCACGTTAAAGTAACAATCAAAAAGCCTACGGGTCCTTTTGTCAATATGGCAAGCCCCGCGCATATGCCCGCTAATAAAAGATATGTCGTAAATATAGAAGGCTTTTCGACAGAACTTTCCAAAAGTTTGGAACTTTTGGAAAGTTGAAAATCGTCCTTATTTTTAAATAAAAAAACAAGCGCACCGAAGATAAAAAGATTGAACCACGGGTCAATTATGCCACTTTTGAAGTATAAATGGGGTAAAAACGAGCCTATATATGCCAATACCCACCACCAACCAAAAGCACTATCATATAGTTTTTTTCCTAAAAAATAGATACTATTCAAAGTAACAATACCGCAAAGAGCATTGGGCAAACGAGCAGCAAATTCATTCACGCCAAAGATGTGCATCGAGAGCGTTTGCAGCCAAATAAACAAAGGCGGCTTTTCCCAAAAGGGGGAGAAATTAATTTGGGGTAGTAGGTAATCGCCCGTCACGAGCATTTCGCGGCTACATTCTGCAAAGTTGATTTCGTCCCAATCGAATAGGTGCGCATCGCCGATGAAGGGGATAAAAAAAACGCTGGCAAGTAGCGTTATCCAGATATAGTTTTGGTCAAATTTCATTCTAAAAAATAATCGGATGAAACTTAAATTTACCCAACGAATTATACTCCAACGCTGGGGCAGGAATTTTGATAAAATTAAATGTTTTGCAAACCGATTTCAAAAATTTACTTTTAGGGTTGAGCTTCGTCAAATCAATATCTAACGACAACATATATTGACTATATCTTGGATATTGATTTTCATTAGCGGCAGGAGCTAAATTAGAGTGTGCGCCAAACACGTTTTCTGCACTATATCCTACCGCTATATTCAGCCATTTCTGAAATTTCTTACCTTTTGCAAAGCTATACGGATTGATAGATACCCACCAATTTATAGCATTATAATCTTTAAAAAAAGTGTGGGTATAGTTGTTGCCATATAGTTTTTTCGCCATTTCGGAAACAGAAATGGACGTGCCATCCTCCAATTTGAAAGGCGTTTTATCGTAATTATTAGGAAAATTGCCGACTTTTAGCACGATACGTTGCTCGCCCCATGTGGCTTGTTGTGCGCCAAATAAGAGACACCCACTTGTATTGGCGGCAAAATCGCCGATAGAGAAACCCCATTTTTCGGATGTGCCATCTAAAATTTCAATCGTGGCTTGATACAAAGTGCCCGCCCCCATGCCATGCCAAGCGGCAGCTTTTTCGCTCATACCCGTCCAACGTAAGGCTTGATATGCCCAACCAGATTCGGTATAAGCCGTCATAATATGCCCCGCTTTGTCGGCATTGCGCCATTCGCCACGGTCATCAAAAAAATGGAAAGGAGACCGTTTAAAATCCTTGTACCACAAGTTATTGAGCATAAAAATAGCACCCACATAAACAACCGAACTGCCTACAACGAGCGTATTCATTCGTTTTTTATTGAGTGTATCTGGTCGTTCAAAAAAGTTTTTATCAAATAATTTTTGGGCAGGTAGATTGAGGAGAAAACATAAGTTGAGTGTTGTGAAAAGCCAATATTTAATATTCATGCTAATACGTTTTATCAAAGCAAAGATTTAACGGTATCTAATTTAGAACAAAGGTAGGTCAATATCCTACGAATTAACGTTATTTTAAGGGTTTTTAATATTTTTTTAAGAATTATAGAACCCTTATATTACGTCTATATGTTTATACGTTACTTTTGCTGATAGATTACAGCAAAGTCAATAAAATAATTATTTTTTATAAAAATTAAACAATACACAATATGCGTAAAATAGCTCAAATCAGTTTGATAGTCTTCGCCTTTTTATTCGCCTTCAATGTTGATGCCATAGCGCAACGCCGAGGTAGCAAGGACAAAAAGGAAACGAAAAAAGAAGAAACCCCAACCGAAGAAACGACCCCTTCGGATGCTGAAAAGCCCACAGCCAAAGCATCGAAAACAACAAAAACTAAGACGGATAATTATTTTGACGAAAGTGGTGGGTTTAAGCACCGTATTCAATATGGTTTTCATACCAATGCAGGTTTATTATCCTTCTTTGGTGGAAACTTTAACTTACGTTTGCAGCCCTCCGTGGGTTATAAAATCACAAATTGGGCTATGGCGGGCTTGACAGGCGGTATTGATTATTATCGTCAAAAAGACCAGAGTACAGTACTTACTGCTCCCATTTTTGCATATGGCGTGTATGCTCGTCTAAAAGCATTAAAATCAATTTATGTTCATGCGGATTATCAAGGGCTATCTGGAAAATTTACCACGAAAGTAATAGGTACAGATAATAAAGTAAGTCTCAAAGATACTTATAAACCCGAAATGAATGTGGGTATTGTCTATCGTTCTGGTTTCAGTAGCTGGGCTTATGAGATAATGGGAACCTACAATGTAGCCCACGTTGACGGTAATTTTGGCGTTTTATCGAACAAAACCTATTCTTTTAGGGAAAACCCATTGGACTTAAAAATTGGTTTTACCTACAATTTTTAAGAAAAATACTGAGGGGGTGCTTTTTGTATGCAATCATTTTCGTGCATAGGTTTAGTAAACTGAAAATTATTTTTTTTCAAAAAAATAATTTTCAGTTTACTAAACCTTTGTCGAAAAGCATTGTAAATCATTGAAAATCAATATTTTATTTAAAAAATATTTTGAACACCAGCAATTCCGTATATGAATAAAAAAGATATTAGTACATTGGTTTTACATCGGAAGGGCGATTGAAATCGCCCGCTATTGATGGGTTTTCGTGATAAAT
>JAYVKQ010000336.1:0-9079 GCA_043768285.1 Saprospiraceae bacterium
TTAAAACCCTATCACCTACGCAAACAGAAGTCAGTTTTTCGGGTGATGTTAAGCTGTCAGGAACACTTGCTGTCATGGGTGGTCGCGTGATTACGCCCGTTGCCAATATGTTGAGCAAGCAATTTTTTGTTGAACTGGAAAAAGAGGTTGCTAAATAAGAGTTAGGGGGGGGATGTGTGATATACAATTCAAACGGTTGTTTTTTTAGAATTAATTATCTGTTTTTTCTATATTTGTACGATATAAGTCGCTTCCAAACAGCATATTAAAACAAAGCACCATGAAACGTAGAAATATACTCAAACTCATTACAGCAAGTTCTATTGCGCTGCCCAATCCCGTAAATGCAGCAATAAAGCCGAATAACAAACTGGATATTAAATCTAAGAAAAAAGTGCTGATGCAAGTCGGCTGTCAATCGGGTGGTACAAGCATTGAAAATTTAGAATTTAAAGCCCGACATGGCGTTTTGAATATAGATGGCGGTGCGCCTAAAACCATAAAAGGCAAAGGGTGGGATGTTGACGATGCTATGCGACAAAGAGAAGCCTGTGAAAAATACAATATCAAACTCGATGCCTACCACTGGCCCCTCACTTCAGGGGGTATTGACAAACAAGAATACCCGAATATTATGTTGGGTAAAAGCCCAGAACGGGATAGAGAAATTGAGATTTTACAACAAATGATACAGGTGGCGGGTAAAACAGGCATCAAAGTCTTGAATTACAATACCACTATTTTACCTGTATTGCGGACGGGCAAAACACTTGACCTCAAACGCGGAAACGCTGAATATCTCACATGGAATTATACCGAAGCCTTAAAAAAGAACGAACCCAAAACCATTGCAGGTGATGTCTCTGTTGACCAAATATTTGAACGCATTACGTATATGCTCGACCGTTGCTTGCCAGTTGCCGCAGAATATAAAGTGAAATTAGCCAATCATATAGCCGACCCGCCTGTGCCTGCGCCTTATCGAGGTATAATGCGGTGGAATAGCCCTGATGTGAGTGAAGGTATCAAACGTTTTGCAAAACTATATGACAGCCCCTATCATGGTTTTAACTTTTGCATTGGCTCTATTGCCGAAGGTTTGAAAGATCCTAAAAATGATATTTTCCCAATTATCAAATGGGTGGGGGAGAGAAATCAAATTTTCAATATACATTTACGCAATATTAAAGGCAGCTATAACAATTTTCAAGAAGTATATCCTGATAATGGCGAAATGAATTTTCTTCACGTTGTTCGGGCTTTGCGCGATGTCGGTTTTGCGGGTATGGTAATGCCCGACCATGTGCCACATCATCACGACCCTGCGGCGCATTTGCAAGCATTTTCGTTTTGTTATGGCTATATCAGAGGGCTTATTCAAGCTGTATCAGATGAAATGGAGGGATAGTTTTAGATTTGACAACTTTCAAAAAGTTGTCAAATCTTTTTGACCTATACCCCCTCAGTATTTTTGCAGAAAAAAAACCACAATTTTTAATATGAAAAATCTAAAAAAACGCCTCAAACAGGGCGAAACCCTCAATGGCTGTTGGATAAACTTAGGTAGTGCTTTAACTGCCGAAATAGTTGGACAGTCTGGTTTTGACTGGGTGCTTATTGACCTTGAACATGGCGCAGGGGTTGAAAAAGATGTCCTCGCTCAATTACAGGCTTTAGAAAGTACCACGACTGCCCCCATAGTGCGGGTTGAAAGTGCCGAACCTGCCCGTATTTCGAGGGTCTTGGATATGGGCGCGGAAGGGGTTATGTGTCCAAAAGTGGATAATGCTGCGGAAGCTAAAAAAGTGATAAATGGCTTACACTATCCGCCGTTTGGCAATAGAGGTGTGGCTAAAATGGTGAGAACAACGCAATTTGGGTTAAATTTTAACACCTATTATGAAGAAGCTCAAGATAATATATTGGGCATTGTGCAGATTGAAACGCTCGAAGCTTTAGAGCATTTAGATGAGATTGCCGCCGTTGATGGCGTAGATATTCTCTTTATCGGACCTGCCGACCTATCTATGGCGATGGGTATTTTTGGGCAATTTGATCATCCCACTTTTATCGAAGCCTTAAAAAAAATCATTGAAGCCGCTCAAAAAGCCAATAAAGCCATTGGTATTTTAATCTTTAATCCCAATGATTACGATACCTATCACAACATGGGTATTCGCTTTATTGCCTGTGGTTCAGATGCTACTTTTGTCGCCGAAGGTGCGCGGGTGATGGCAAAAAAAATGAAAGAATTTAAGTGTAATTTGCAAAAATAGACGGCTCAATACTGAGGGGGGGGGAATCAGAAATACGAATTGCCCTAATTAATCACGAATGACGCAAAATTCGATAAATTCGTGGTTGATTTGTGCAATTCATGTCTTTAAACAAGTAAAATAAAACAAAATGGGTGATCCAATTTTTATCTTATTAGTCGGAGTTGTTATTGTCGTTGGCGGCATTATTGGCTTGAAACTCCATCCGTTTTTAGCTCTTTTATTAGCAGCCGTAGCGGTAGCATTACTCACGCCAACTGTTGCTGTTGAGCAATTTTTTATGAAAACCAATGCCCCTGCCGATGCCTTAAAATTGGCGCACAAAAGCATCGGTGAGCGCATCGGTACAGAGTTTGGCAATACCTGTGCAAAACTCGGTATCGTCATAGCCTGTGCCGCCATTATTGGCAAAGCCATGTTGGACAGCGGGGCAGCTGAAAAAATCATCCGTGCCATGCTGATATTGACAGGTGTGAAACACGCACCGATTGGTTTCATATTAAGCAGCTTTTTCCTCACCATTCCCGTTTTTGTGGACACCGTTATTTTCCTAATGATGCCTTTGGCAAAAGCTATGGGTATGCGTTTGGGTAAAAATTATTTACTTTTAGCCTTGTCGGTTATAGCGGGGGCAGTGATGGCAAATTCTTATGTGCCGCCTTCGCCCGGTCCGTTGTTTTTAGTGACAGCACTCCATGTGCCGATAGGTTTGATGATGGTTTGTGGCACTTTGTTGGGGCTTTGTACTATTACAGTTGGTTATTTTATCGCTATTTGGCTCAATAAAAAATTTCCAACACCCTTGCGAGACGCACCCGATGCTCGATTGGAAGACATCGCAGCCATCGCCAATAAAGACGATAAAGACTTGCCTTCATTAGGCTTAGCCCTTTTACCCGCCGTTTTTCCTTTGATTACGATTTGTATAAAATCGGCTGTGGACGGTTTTAAATTGCCCATGCCTTTGACACAATCCGATTTTTTAAATAAAATAATGGACGTTGTTTTATTCTTTGGGGATAAAAATATCGCTTTATTGTCGGGTGCAGCTTTTGCGCTGTGGGTACTTGCCAAGCAAAAAAAGACATTTAAAGCAGGTATGACTGCCTTCGTGCAAACCGCTTTAATGACGGGCGGGGGCATTATTTTAATCACTGCAGCAGGGGGTGCATTTGGGGGTATGTTGCAACAATCTGGCATCAGCAGCCGCATAGCCGATATGACCAAAGACTACCAAATGGCGTTAATTCCCTTAGCTTTTTTCATTACAGCAGTGGTGCGCACGGCACAAGGTTCTGCAACGGTGGCTTTGATTACGGCTGCGGGTATTTTAGGCGGTATGGCTCAAAATGCCAATTTGGGTTTTAATCCTGTTTATCTCTGTTTGGCGATAGGAAGTGGTGCAAAATTAATTCCGTGGATGAACGACGCAGGCTTTTGGATTATGTGTAAATCCAGTAATTTGACGGAGCAAGAAGCCTTGAAAACGATTGCACCGATGCAAACTTTAATGGGTATTACAGGATTGATTTTGACGATGATTGCGGCAAAGTTGTTTCCGATGGTTTAGTTTCATACCCCCTTAATGCCCACGGCTTCATCACGACTGGGCGTGACAGTATAAAAGTCAAAATTAGAGACTGGTTAATAGATTATTTTTAGCGGTAAACCCATATTTTAAGGATTTATCGCTAATTTTATACGGTAAGGCTGGCGATAACTCTATTTTTATTATATCTACCGCTAAAAATCTATTGCAAAGTTGGCGATAACTCTGTAACTTAGCGTCAAAAATACAATTCATGGTTGGTAGAAAAGAAGAAATAGCGATATTAGAAACTTTGAAATATGCTAATAAATCAGCGTTTGTAGCGGTTTATGGGCGGCGGCGTGTTGGCAAAACATTTTTAATACGCCATGTTTTTGAAGATAAATTTACGTTTCAATTAACAGGTATTGCCAATATCACGACACGACAGCAATTGACCCATTTTCATTCAGGGTTAATACGTTATTTTCCAGCCTATGAAAATAAACCTGTACCCAGAGATTGGTTTCAGGCTTTTCAAAATTTTATAACGGCTTTGGAAGCGGATAAAAGTAGTCGAAAAATTATTTTTTTGGACGAATTACCGTGGTTTGATACCCCTCATTCAGACTTTATACCCGCCTTTGAGCATTTTTGGAATGGTTGGGCAAGTGCCAGAAAAGACATACTATTGCTTGTTTGTGGTTCGGCAGCAGCTTGGATTGTGAATAATTTAATCAACAACAGGGGCGGCTTACATAATCGTGTGACACATCGCCTTAAACTCGACCCATTTACGCTATCAGAGTGTGCCGAGTTTTTTAAAAATCAATCTATCGCCCTTGATAAATACCAATTAATTCAATTATATATGGCGTTTGGGGGCATCCCGTTTTATCTGGAAGCCGTTGACCCTCGCAAAAGTGCTACTCAAAATATTAACGACTTGTGCTTTACGCCAAAGGGTATTTTTAGAATAGAATTTGACAATCTTTTTACCTCTCTTTTTAAAAATGCCGAGAAATACATCAGTGTTATTGAGGCGTTGGCTCAAAAATCAAAAGGATTAGAACGGGATGAACTTCTGAAACTGGCGAACCTATCGGACGGTGGTAGCAGTACCAAAATTTTGAAAGAATTGGAAGAAAGCAGTTTTATTAAAAAATACAATGCCGTAGGTAAAAACACCCGTAATAGTATCTACCAATTGACAGATTTTTATTCGCTTTTTTACCTCAAATTTATCAAAAACAGCAGTGACCTTGATAAAAATCATTGGATTAACAGCCTTGACAGCCCCGAAGTAAGGGCTTGGAGTGGCTACGCTTTTGAATTGGTGTGTTTATGTCATCTTGACAATATCAAAAAAGCATTGGGTATCAGTGGCGTTCAAACGCTGTCTTCGGCATGGGTTGGCAGTTATGAAGGTCAAAAAGCGCAAATTGACCTCATTATTGATAGACGAGACCATGTCATTAACTTGTGTGAAATGAAATTTTCTATCAATGAATTTACGATTGACAAAAAATATGCTGATGAATTGCGGTCTAAAATCGGTATTTTTAGACAGTCCATGTCGAGTAAAAAAGCCCTTTATTTGACTTTTATCACCACTTTTGGCTTAACGCCTAATGCGTATGCTCAAACCCTTGTGCAAAATCCTTTGACAATGGATATTTTTTTTGATTGATACCCCTCAGTATTAAAGCAAATATAAAGTGCTAAAAAACTATAGTCAGCCAAAATGGACAAATATTAACGATTTTGGCTGACTATATTTTTTTATAAAATTTCATAAAATATTGAATTTCAATATATTAAGACCAAAATGTAAGCTCTGTTTTTTATGACGTTAAAAAATTAAAAATTATTATCAGCCAAAACAGCTATTTTGAGTACCAATGAAGCCCTTTCCCTTAGAAATAAAATTGAACAATTAAAAAATCAGACTACTACTAAAGGCAAAGCTATTTTTCCAACTTTTATTACTACTTTTGGCTTGAAAAACAATGAATATGTGCAGGAATTAGTTCAAAATGAACTGACGATGGAGGATTTGTTTTTGTAATTTTTTTTAATCCTACAATAACTTGAAATGACAAATATCGTCATCCAAACAACGCCCAAAGACAATGTCGGCATCGTCTGCAACGCTTTTGGTCTCCAAAAAGGCACACTCGTTTTAGAAAATATCCTTTTAATAGAAGATATACCCATGGGGCATAAAGTCGCCCTAACGGCTATAAACAGAGACGAAGCCGTTATTCGCTATGGACAAATCATCGGTTATGCCAATAAAAACATACAAATAGGGGAGTGGGTGAATGAAAATAAAATTGAATTGCCACAACCACCCGATTTGAAAAATATGCCTTTGCCCGAAGCTAAAAATACAGTGATTGAACCCCTAACTGGCTATACTTTTCAAGGCTATAAAAATGCTGATGGCAGCGTAGGCACTAAAAATATATTGGGTATCACAACCAGTGTACAATGTGTGGCGGGCATTACAGATTTCATTGAAAATAAAATTAAAAAAGAATTATTGCCCAAATATCCGAATGTGGATGGGGTAGTGGCTTTCAATCACAGCTATGGTTGTGGCATCGCTATTGATGCACCTGCGGCTATAATTCCTATCAGAACCATTCAAAATATAGCGCAAAACCCTAATTTTGGTGGTGAAATAATGATTATTGGCTTGGGTTGTGAAAAGTTAAGACCAGAGCGTTTGTTGCCCCAGAGCGAAATCCAAAATCTGAAATCTGAAATCCAAAATCCATCAACCCCCTCAGTATTATACCTTCAAGACGAGGCTTTTACAGGCTTTGAGGAAATGGTACAAGGCATAATGACTTTAGCTGAAAAACATTTACAAAAACTAAATAAGCGCAAGCGTGAAACTTGCCCCGCCTCCGATTTGGTAGTCGGAATGCAATGCGGTGGCAGCGATGCTTTTTCAGGCATAACAGGCAATCCAGCATCAGGTTTTGCGTCAGATTTAATCGTTAGGGCAGGAGGAACAGTCTTTTTTTCAGAAGTAACAGAGGTGCGAGATGCCATCCATTTATTAGTGCCTCGTGCAGAGACCCCCTCAGTAGCAAAGGCACTTTTAGCTGAAATGGCGTGGTATGACGACTATCTTTTGCAAGGCGGTGTGGATAGAAGTGCCAATACAACGCCCGGCAATAAACGGGGTGGTTTGAGCAATATTGTAGAAAAAGCATTGGGTTCAATTGCTAAATCGGGTACAAGCCCCATTGTAGATGTGATAGCTCCCGGTGAAAAAATACGGAAAAAAGGCTTAAATTTTGTTGCCACACCCGCCAGTGATTTTGTATGTGGCACTTTGCAATTGGCTGCGGGTATGAATATGCACGTTTTTATTACAGGTCGGGGTACGCCTTATGGTTTGTCTATGGTTCCTGTCATAAAAGTGAGTTCCAATTCAAAGTTGAGTAATCGGTGGTTTGATTTGATAGATTTTGATGCGGGTCCTATCGCTTTTGGGGTGAAAACGATTGAGGAAATGGGGTGGGAGTTATTCCACATGATTTTAGAAGTTGCCAGTGGGCATAAAAAAGTTGCCACCGATACTTTGGGTTTGTACAATGATTTGGTTTTGTTTAATCCAGGTCCTTTGACTTAAAAATGGGTTTGTAGCACTCTCCTCTAAGACCTGTGTGAAAGCAGACAAGTGTTTAATATACAGAAATATGTGTCCGATTAAATGAGATAAAATCAGCACCTCCTATAAATGTGTTTTCGATATTATCAATATTAGCTTATCATCCATGCGTAAGACAGACATGCTAAGATATCCCCTTTTTCCAAAAATGGATAATCTTCTAATATTTCTTCCTGAGACATACCACTTG
Organism: Saprospiraceae bacterium; assembly: GCA_043768285.1. Classification (GTDB taxonomy): domain Bacteria; phylum Bacteroidota; class Bacteroidia; order Chitinophagales; family Saprospiraceae; genus JAAFJT01. Next base: position 7,683 of record JAYVKQ010000336.1, read on the forward strand.
CCAACAGTTCAAGCATTTGAGATACGGTAAAGCGCATATTGCGAATAGTCGGTTTTCCTTTACAAACTTCGGGATTGATTGTTATTCTTTCCATGTTATTCAAATTTCTACAAAAATACGCTTTTTTCTGAAAATGGCAAGCAAATACTGAGGGGGTGCACTTTATCCAAAATACACCCTAATTTGATTGTCACTTGTCTTTAAACACACATTTTTTTCAACTTTATCTCTATATTTGAGCCACAAGAAATTAAAGACAATGCGTATAAAAAAAATAATAGGACTGTTTTCAATTATTTTAGCTTGCTATGGCTCTAAAGCACAAGCACAATCTACGGATTGGGTCATGCTTGATGCACCCGTTCCCACCCATATCAGTGGCGAACCCAACCTTTTTGCCACAGACAAAAACCTCTATTTATCATGGATAGAGCAAGTGGACGATACGACCAAAGCCTTAGTCTTTTCACAATGGAACGAGGGCAAATGGACAGCCGCTAAAACAATTGCAAAGGGCGCAAATTGGTTCGTCAATTGGGCTGATTTTCCAGCATTGGCTGTTCAAAATGATGGTAAAACAATGGCAGCTCATTGGTTGCAAAAAAGCGGTAAGGGTACTTATGATTATGACATCCATGTTAGCCAATCATCGGACGGTGGCACTACTTGGCAGTCCCCCTTTCTTTTAAATAGAGACAATATAAAAGCCGAACATGGCTTTGTTTCCCTTGAAACACTACCCAATGATAAAATTTTTGCCACTTGGTTAGATGGTAGAAAATCTAAAATGGGTAATACCGAAGAAAGTAACCATGATGAACACAGTGGACATGGTGGTGCTATGACGCTTCGGGCGGCTATTTTTGATAACAAAGGCGCATTATCGCAAGACACAGAATTGGATGAAAGAGTATGTGATTGTTGCCAAACGGCGGCGGTGAAAACCGATAAAGGCATGGTGGTGGCTTATCGAAATCGCTCGGATGAAGAAGTTAGAGACATTTATGTTGTCCATGAAAAGAGTGGACAATGGTCAATACCCAAACCTGTTTTCACAGACAACTGGAAAATTAATGGCTGCCCCGTCAATGGACCCGCTTTGGCTGCCAACGGCAATAATGTGGCATTGGCTTGGTTCACGGCAGCAAATGGAGAAGCCCAAGTGAAATTGGCTTTTTCAAAAGACGCAGGAGCCCGTTTTGGCAAACCCATACGCCTTGATGGCGGTAAACCTTTGGGCAGAGTAGATGTCCTGTTTTTAGATAAAACGACAGCCTTAGTCAGTTGGTTGGAAGATAAAGATGGGAATGCTGAAATAAGGTTTATCACAGTCACCACAAAAGGGGTTAAAAAAATGGAAAAAACGATTACCAAAACCGCATCGAATAGAAAAAGTG
>JAYVKQ010000337.1:0-2869 GCA_043768285.1 Saprospiraceae bacterium
TAATGTCGGGGTAACTCTGCTTTGCAAAGTTGTAAAGTCTGTCCTGAAGTTCTTCTGTCGTCATTTTTACTTGGAACGGGATGTCGTTCATAATAGCCCCCAACTTTAAGGAAAACCTCCGCAATCCCCCCTTCACAGAGGTTAAAACCACCCGAGTACTGAGGGGGGGGATTGCGGAGGTTTTGAGTTGAACGAAACCGGTATTTAATGCGAAAAGCTAAAATGGAGCAGGGGTTAAGAAATGCTAAAAACCGCAGTAACTTAATTAACCTTCCACCAAGCCTGTCAAAATAATACCCATTCGATTGGCAAATATAGGGATAATCAGATATGCGTGCTAAAAAAGGGCTAAAAAAGGGCTAAAAAAGTATGGATTATTTTAGGTTCAGACAATACAAAATCAATACCGACAGTAACCGATATCCATTAACTGAATGATATGTTAAGGAATGGGCGGTGGTGGTCGAGATAAAACGATTATTGGATTGATAGATGCTTTATTTATCACTTTGTTTATCACTTTGTTTATTTCTTTGTTAATCAAAGGTTTTTGAGGTAAAATAATATTGGTAACAAGGTTAGTTGCGGCACAGCACGGACACACATTGGGATTTTGTCCTGTTGCAGTGGTGATGATTAGACAGACAGAACGGAGTGTTGTTTGCCAGTTGGAGTGCCCCAAAGATTGACGAATTTGGGGTAATAATTTGCTGCGATAAGCGGTGGCATAAATACCAAAATAGCGGGTCTTTTGGAATCCTTTTGGTAGCACATGTTGGGCAAAACGGCGAATAAATTCAATGGCATCAAGTGTTAAGGTTTTCAGTAGTGGCGGTTGGTTTTGGTCAGTTTGAGCGGCATAGTCTTTATACTCAAACACGACTTGTCGCTCTTTAATTTTGACTTCTTTGATACGGCTATCGGTGATAGCAATGCGGTAGACATAGCGTCCCAGATAGTCAATCACCCGTTTAGGATTATCTAAAGGGGGCATTATTTTGACTATCCAGTTTTTTTTGAAAGCGATTTGACGGTAAAACTGCCTAAATTCATCGGGGTTATTGAGTTGTATCAAGTCTTTGGGCAATAAGAGATTATCCTGTTCCCAAAGTTGAGAGAATGCTAGAAGGAAGTGTTTTTTAAAACACGCTGCCAAGACTTTTTGCGGGATAAAAAAGCCCGAATTGAGTTTTTTAGCCTTAATCCAAGTCTGTTGTGTATCATGCCAACCGCCTGCCGAAAGGATACAATGTAGATGCGGGTGAAAAGACATATTTGACCCTCAAGTGTGCAAAACAGACAACATTCCAGGTTTGGCTCCTAACCATTTAGGGTCATTGCAAAGCTGTTGAATGGCATTATTCGCAGCTGAAAACAAGACGCCATAAAGTGCTTTCATATTGTTGAAAAACAAGGCATTGAGCTGATGAGGCAGCGTAAATACCACGTGACAATGCGCCACAGGTAACAAAGTTGCGCCCGTTTTATCAATCCACAATTCCTTTTTGATGGATTGGCAAATGGGACAATTACGATTGCCGCAGGAGTTGAAAAGCTCAAAAGAATAGCCACAATCATTGCAGACAATTTCTCTGCCGCCCAGACGAGGAGTGCGACATCGCCCGATGTCAAAAATGGCTTTTTGTACCGTGGGGTGAGGCTTATATTTTTGGATAAATTCATCACCCCAAGTGCGCATTATTTCTCCTAAGTGATATGTTTTTTGCATAATGAATCAGCCGGATTATTGAATTGATGTAAAGAATTGACCGACATGTGAAGATAACGCGAAGTAGTCTTAATATTGGTATGTCCGAGCATAGATTTAATAGCAGCGAGGTGTGTACCATCGTCAATATGATGGGTTGCAAAGGCATGTCGGAGGGTATGGGGTGTTATTTTAGGATTGAGTTTGGCTTTCTCCTTTGCCACTTGAAAGGCATGTTGGATAGCCCGAGTAGAAAGCGGTTGAGCATTTTTCTCACCATTAAAAAGGTAAACCAAGGGCTTATAGCTTAAAAAATATTGCCTAAGCATATTCAAAAGCGGTAGAGAAAGGGGTAGAGAAAGGGGTAGGAATCGGTCTTTACGCCCTTTGCCCGAGCGAACCCGTAGGGTCATAGTTTGAGCGTTAATATCCTCCAATTTAAGTTGTGATAATTCACTGATACGCAGCCCCGTAGCGTACAGGGTCAGAAAAATAGCCTTATGCTTTAAACAATGGGCATGAGCGATGAGCCTATCAACATCATCATTAGACATAACTTCAGGCAAATGACGCACCCGTCGTGGTCGTAAAATCCCATGACTATCCCAATCCCGTTTAAGAATATGAAGGTAAAATAGTTTAAGTGAAGAATAGTTTTGGTTGTAAACCGTTCCCGCACCATGTTTTTGAGTCAAGTGCTTAAACCACAACAAAAGGGCTTTGTCTTTTGTAAATTGCGGATTACTGAGGGGTTGCTGTTCGCAAAATGTCCAATATTGCCCTAAAACATTCAGATACGATTTAATGGTTGAGGGTGCGTAATTACGCATCTGTAAGAAGACTGTAAAGTCACTCAATAATTGTGCTTTCATCATTGCTGTTTTTAAATAAATAATGTCGCAAATTAACACGACTTATTTTTTGTAAACAACTGATAATCAGTCAATTATGACGATTTAGTGACAGCAATGAACGCGGGTAGTACCGTAGGTTTTGTTCAACGGTTGCACTCCTGCATACCCGCCGCATTGGGCTTTGTGCGTGGGCTTTTGCGGCGGGTTGGCAGGAGTGCGGTGTTCGCAGCAGTTCTTTTTTTTTATTTTTTTATTTTTTTATTTTTTTATTTTTTTTATATCTTATTGGTTATCAATCCTATTTAAT
>JAYVKQ010000338.1:0-7051 GCA_043768285.1 Saprospiraceae bacterium
TCTGATTAACTCTGTGACAAAAAATCTCTAATCCTCTTTATCTCTAAAATTTACAAAATCATTTTTTCAATAGGTACAACCAAAATCCCTTGCGCACCAGCCGCCTTCAAATCATCAATCACATCCCAAAACTGGTCTTCATTGATGACAGAATGAAGCGCAGACCAACCCTCAGTAGCCAAAGGCACAATCGTAGGGCTTTTCATACCAGGCAGTACGCGACATATCGCTTCAACCGCATCATTTGGCGCGTTGAGAATGATGTATTTACTCGTTTTTGCAGCCATAACTGCGTTCAAGCGAAACATTAATTTGTCTAAAATGGCACACCCCTCAGTATCCAAACGGCGATTGGCAATCATCACCGCTTCAGATTTGAGTATAACCGCCACTTCTTGTAAACCATTGCTTAACAAGGTGCTGCCAGACGATACAAGGTCGCATATGGCATCTGCCAAGCCAATGGCAGGAGCAATTTCGACAGAGCCACTGATGACGTGAACATCAGCCGTAATACCGTTTTCAGCCAAATAATCGTTCAATATTTTGGGATAAGAGGTAGCAATTTTTTTATCTTTAAAATATTGAATATCAGTATATTGTGCGTTTTTGGGAATGGCTAACGACAAGCGACAACGCCCAAAATCCAAGCGTTTGACGATGCTCACTTTTGCCCCTGTTTCGGCGACAATATTCTCACCAACGAAACCCAAATCGGCAGTCCCATCTTCTACATATTGTGGAATATCATCATCGCGGAGGTAGAGCAAATCAATAGGAAAATTGGACGCGGGTACTATCAATGCCCCTTTCCCATTAGAGATGCTGATACCACATTCTTTTAACAATTCGAGAGACGTTTCGCTCAAACGACCCGATTTTTGGACGGCAATTCTTAGTCTTTTTTGCATGATATATAGGATAAAATAAAAATAGGCTTACCGTCTGGACAAGTCGGTAAGCCTATTTTGGTTAAAAGAAAAATCTCGGTTTTTCTAATGGCATCACCTTTCGCCCGACGGCAACGTTGCAAAATGGTGAAGATGATGCTTTTGAAATGTCATTTTATAATAAATTGATATATTTAGCTTAAAATAAAAGTGCCTGATAAATCAGGCACTTGCTTTGAGAAAAGTGTGTGGTGAAAGAGGGAATCGAACCCCCGACACAAGGATTTTCAGTCCTTTGCTCTACCGACTGAGCTACTTCACCATATTGTGAAACCTATCAGGTACTCTTACCAGTCAGCCTTTCTCTTAAAGCGGTGCAAAGATAATACTGTTTTCTTGAAAAGCAAATGTGTTTGAAAAAAATATCGAAAAAAAAATAAAAATACTGAGGGGGTGCTAAAAGTTTGTCAAAATGTACCGTCGAATTTATTCGACGGAGGCGTTGGTAGTCAATATCTTACGCAGTCCGTCGAATAAATTCGACGGTACATTTACGGGTACTACAAAATCGGTTTCAATGTTTTCCAAATCGTTTCCACAATAATCTGATTGCCTTGCGCTGTGGGGTGAATACCGTCGGCTTGGTTGAGTTCCTTGATGCCACCCACACCATCTAATATAAAAGGTATCAAAGGTAGATTATTCATTTTTGACAAGGCTGGATACATATCGTGAAAGGCGGTGATATAGGTTTTGCCCATATTGCGTGGGGCTTCCATACCTGCCAATACTATTTTACAGTCAGGATATTTTGCCTTTACCTTATCTATAATGCTTTGCAAATTTTGGAAACTCGCTTCGGGATTGATACCGCGCAGGGCATCGTTGCCACCCAATTCCAAAACGAATATCGAAATCGGTTGGGCATCAATCAGCCACTCTACGCGCTCTTTGCCACCCGCCGTGGTCTCGCCACTCAAACCGCCATTGATGCAGCGATAAGAAAGTTGTAGGCTATCAATGCGCCCTTGCAATAGCTGCACAAAACCTTGTGATACATCCTCTAAGCCATAACCTGCCGTCAAGCTATTGCCGAAAAACAGGATATTTTTAGTCGCTGATTTTGTTGCTTGAACCGTATTTTTTTCCGCACTTTTTTGTGTGGCAGTATCGTTGTTGCAATTGGAAAATAAGAAAATTGATGGAAGAAGTAAAAGGAATATTTTTTTCATAAAAAATTGATTATCAAGCAATTAGTCTTCATAAATCTCTTGCATAGAGATAGTTATATTCAAATGAGAAAGTATTATAGTTTCGAATGAGTGCGTGAATGTTTCGACCATCCAAGAGCCATCATCTTGTAAGCAATAGCACTCTACCAAAGGTTTTTCTGGTTCGATTGTGAGGTAGTATTTTAAGGTAGGAATTTTTTGATATAGAATAAATTTATCTGTTTTGTCATAGACACGTGTTACATTTGACAAGACTTCAACAATTATAGTCGGAAAGTTTTTTATACGTCGTGAATGTGTATCACGTTCATCACAAGTAGCAAAAACGTCTGGATATGTATATTTTTTATCCTCGATATGCAATCGGACATTTTCTTTATACACCTTGAAGCCTTGTTTTTTTAACAATTGTTTCAATAAAAAGGCAATTTGCAAGCATATTTCGTTATGGTAGTCGGTTGTGCCAGCCATTTCATAGAGTTTACCATCAAAATACTCATGCCTCACTTCCGATTGCTCCTCGAAAGCGAGATATTCTTCAACGGTCATTGATGTGATTGCAGAAGTTCGCATGATTGGGTTTTATTTTTTTACAAAAATAATATTTTTTTGAGAATTGGCAAATTTTTTAATCAAACATCCCAATTTTGTGCATTATCTGCAACTGCCCACCATATGCTGCAGCTACATTTTCTTTTGTAAAAGTAGTAGCCACATCACCCGCCGCGACCAAGCGTTGGTTAAGGAGAATGATTTTATCAAAATATTGCTCGATGGTAGATATGTCGTGATGCACAACCAAAACGGTTTTATTTTCTTGGGTCAATTTGCGGAGTATGTCAATGATTTTTCCCTCGGTCAATATATCCACGCCTACAAAGGGTTCATCGAGGAAATATATATCCGCTTGTTGGCTTAGGGCGCGGGCGATAAAGGTGCGTTGTTGCTGCCCACCCGATAGTTCAGAAATTTGCCTATCCTTCAAATTTTCGATACCCATTTCTTTTAATGCCTTGATAGCCAACTCTTTATCGGTGCTGTTCAAGCGTTGTAAAAATGATTTGTGTGGATACCGCCCCGTCATCACAACGTCCATTACGGTAGCGGGAAACGACCAATCTACCTCGTTGCGTTGTGGCACGTAGGCAATGCGTTTGCGCTCCGTTTCAACCGTTTTGCCATCAAACAGGATTTGCCCAGAATTAATCTCCGTCAATCCCAAAAGTGCATTGAACAGCGTGGATTTACCTGCCCCATTGGGTCCCACAACGGCATACATTTTACCTGCTTCCACTTCAAGGTAAATGTTAGACAAGACCCGTTTGCGTTCATACGAAACCGATAAGCCTTTTATAGAAATGACTGGTTTATTCATAGTGTATAGTTGATAGTGTATAATTATTACAGCGATTTTGCATACAGACATTAGGTGGCATCGGCAGGGCGATTGAAATCGCCCTCTATTGATCTTGACCACTAAAACTCATCAATAGGGGGCGATTTTAATCGCCCTGCGTAATGTAAAAACCAATGCACAAACACTTTTTGTTTGAAAATGAAATTGTTAATACTGGGTTACTGCGATTTATAATTAGTTGATATTCAATATGTTACCCTCTATTATCTATCAACTATAAACGGCTCGTTGTTCTCTTTTTGCAACCACATAAATAAAAGCACCGCAGAAAGCGACAAAACCCCAAAAGCTCAAAAGCATGAGGCTAAGACTAAGCCCCCCCTCAGTATTTTGAGCCATTTGCTGGCTTTCGATAGTGTTTTTTGACAGATTTAAGGCATGGGTAATGACATCTGTATTGTGTTTCAACATATTGAGATAGGTATCCGCGCCGCTTGTACTATCGCCCATTGAGTCGGCAAATAGACTGCCACCAATTACTATATTATTATCTTTTGCAATTTGTTTTAGCAATTTAGGATTGATAGTGCTTTCAACAAACATGGCAGTGACACCCGATTGTTTTATCACATTTATCAAGCGGATAATATCGGAAGTCTGCACGTCAGCATCGGTAGATGTACCTAAAACGGACTCTAAACGCAAACCGTAGCGCAAACCATAATAGTGAAAAGCGTCGTGCGAAGTAATTAAAATACGGCGTTTTTCAGGGATTTCTGCCATTTTTTGATACATATAAGTATCTAATTGTCTCAATTCGTTAGAATATGTCGCCGCTTTTTTTTCAAAATAATCTTTATGTGCAGGTGCAAGTGTGCTAACCGCTTTTAGGATATTTAGAACATATATCAAGCCATTTGAGGCGGTCATCCAGGCGTGTGGGTCAGCCGAGCCTTGATGTTCTGCACTGGTTAAAGCATCTACCCCCTCAGTAACCGTGACGACTTTTGCCTTCGTACCAGAGTTTTCTATCAATTCTTTCATCCACCCTTCAAGGGTTAAGCCATTGACCAAAATTAATTGTGCTTCTGTTACGCGCTTGACATCGGTGGGCGTGGGTTCGTAGATATGCGGGTCGCCGCCGAGTGGTAGTAGGCTCTCTACATCTAATTTGTCGCCTGCCACGTTTTGCGCCATGTCTGCAATCATGGTTGTTGTAGCCAATACTTTAGGCTTTTGCGCATGGACGCAAATAGGTATTACTAAATATAGAATATATAAATGTAGCCTTTTCATTGAGTTGTGTTAATAAATTGTGCATAAACAATTCAATTGATGCCCGATGTACGACTTGTTTTTAGCATATAATTATTCATTGTATCAGAAGTCGTACATCGCACATTAAACATCGTACATCAGCTTAGTTTTTTTTCAAAAATAAATTTTGACACACGCGGCTACTAACGATTAACTCATGCTGTTCGCCCAAAATAATTTTCATCGAATCGTCAAATTCAAAAATTTCTAATATGCGCAATTCTACACCTAAATTCATGCGTTGTTTATCCAAATATTGTAAAAATGACGTAGAATGGTCTTGTACTCCCACGATGACACCTTTTTCGCCTATGTTCATATCGCTCAATAGCGTCTGCGAACGTGGTGTGAAATTACCTGACGAGTCGGGAATTGGGTCGCCATGTGGGTCAAATTTTGGATGTCCCAAAAAGCGTTCAAGGCGATTGATGAGGTCTGTGTCTTGAATATGTTCCAACTCTTCGGCAATATCATGACATTCGTCCCATGAATAGCCTAATTTTTCGCATAAAAAAACTTCCCAAATGCGGTGCTTTCTGACTAATGTTGTTGCCAAACGCCCCCCTACGGGGGTTAAGGTAACGCCCTTCGATTTTTCGTAATTGACCAACTCTTTTGTCTTCAATCGGTTGAACATATCCGTCACCGAAGCGGCTGTTGTATTCATTGCAGACGCAATGGCGTTGGTTGATGCAGCTTTTCCTTCGCGTTCTGTAATTTTATATATAGCTTTGAGGTAATTTTCTTCTGTTTGAGAAATCATATTCTATATTCTTTTTGGTTTGTATTATTTTTAGCAAATATAAAAAATATTTTTAGACTAACCTAAAAATTATTTACTTTTTTATGAAAATACTTATTATCCGTTTTTCTTCTATCGGCGATATTGTACTGACTACGCCCGTTGTGCGCTGTTTGAAAAAGCAAACGGGGGCAGAGGTGCATTATCTAACGAAAAAGAGCTTTGAAAAGATACTTTTATCCAATCCTTATATTGACCGCGTATTATCTATCGAAAAAGACGTGTCGGAGGTGCTCGATATTTTAAAATCCATGCATTATGATTATATTATTGATTTGCATAAAAACTTCCGCACGCTACATATCAAATGGGCATTGGGCATAAAAGCCTATAGTTTCGACAAGTTGAATATCGAAAAATGGCTGATGGTACATTTTAAGATAAACCGCTTGCCCGATACGCATATTGTGGATAGATATTTAGCAACACTTACCGCTTTTAATATTTCTAACGATAATCAAGGCTTAGACTACTTTATTCCGAAAGAAGACGAAGTAAATATGTCCCAATATATTGAAAATAATCAACCCTATATTGCCTTCGTGATTGGTGCAGCCCACGCCACAAAACGCTTACCGAATGAAAAAATCATAGAGATATGCAACCAAGTTGATTATCCAATTCTATTGATAGGTGGCAAAGAAGATGCCGTAAATGGTGATGTTATTATAGGAAAAACTAAAGGAAATGTTCAAAATCTATGCGGAAAGTTGAATTTGAACCAATCGGCTTCGGTGGTACAGCAAGCGCATAAGGTGATTGCTCACGATACGGGTTTGATGCACATAGCCGCCGCTTTCCGAAAAGACATTATTTCGATATGGGGCAATACCATTCCTGAGTTTGGGATGCATCCGTATGTGCCGAACTTTAAGGAGAATATTGTGGAAGTGAAAGGGTTGGGGTGTCGCCCTTGTTCTAAGATTGGGCATGAGGTGTGTCCGAAGGGGCATTTTAAGTGTATGAATAAAATTAATACAGAAGAAATAATTAATATAGTCAATATCAAATAGGGTGCTGTGTTTAATTATGTAATGAATTTAATCCTTTAGTACTCAACACTATCTTCGGCGTTCTATTGGAGTACTGAGAATTTCATACCTTTCCCTTTCTTCAAGAGTTGTTGGTTTAGTACCTTCTACTAAATTAGCTAAAAGAGTTGAAAAGTTCTTTTGTTCATTTTTAAGGCTATTAACTTCAGCTACTAATGTATTTAATACTTCATTAATATTATGATTTTCCAAAATAATACTATTCTTGATAGATTGTGCTAATTCAGTATATTTGCCATCTTTATAAAAAGAAGTCTCTTTGGGAAGATATGATTTGGGTATATTTTGAATAGCCACAATTTGATGCTGAATGGGTTCTAAATTATCATTAATATCTATAAAAAAAGCAAAAGTATTGAATTCTATTAGCTGTTTCAAAGAGACTTCTTGAAACAAAAACC
>JAYVKQ010000339.1:0-3389 GCA_043768285.1 Saprospiraceae bacterium
ATTGGCATTGCGGCTATCATGAATAAGCGAAAAGGCAATGTTAAGGACATTGTTGTCAATATCCAGCATTTGGAAGATGGGGTAAATGATTTAATCAAGGATAAAGACATTAAGGAAATCCTGCGCCGTGGATTTGAGGAAAATGTGGCGGAGATGAAAGTGAGCCGCGTAGATGTGCAACGTGCGGAGCGCATATTAGAGCAAGACCCTTTTATTGAAAATGCAGAAGTATTCATTGATGCAGATAATAAATTGAATATTAAAATAGTTCAAAGAGAGCCTATTTGTAGGATAATTGATAATAATGGTTTGAACTATTATATGGATAAAAATGGCATTAAAATGCCACCTTCTAAGTATTTTTCGGCGCGAGTGCCCATTATTACGGGTGCCGTACCGCCGCACGTTACTGATTTTTTATCTCGAAAAAAATATGGATTAAAGGATGTATATAATTTAGTAAAACAATTGCAAGCGGATGAATTTTATAAAACCTTTATTCAACAGATAGTGGTGGATGCAGGGGGTGAATTCACGTTGATACCTGTATTGGGCGATCAAAAAATTCGGATTGGAACGATTGATGATTTGGATGATAAGCTCAAGCGCATTCGTATTTTTTATGATGAAGCCATGCCGTATGAGGGTTGGAGAAAATATGCGACAATTTCGGTGAAATACAAAGGGCAGATTGTGTGTAAGAAAAAATAAGTAAAATGGGACTTTAAACAAGAGTGTGGATAACTCTTTGAATATTGTTTAAAAGCCCTTTAAAAGCAGGGTATAAAAATAAAATAAATTGTTTTATATATTATTTTAAATTTTAATACTGAGTTAATTTTAAGTAGAATATATGTTAAAATACTATTATTTATCTAATAAATATAGCTTATTTTACAATTTATTAAAAAAAAAATGTTTTAAATACTGTTGATTCTTTCACGAAAAATACCGTAAATTTGGATTTATAAATAATTGTGGATAAATATTTTGCGAATAAAATTTTTTTTAATGTAAAAAATACTTTTATTTTGCAACAGCATATTTCACAATTGAAGATTAATTTTGAATCTACGAATCTTATAATTTACTGGATACAGGCATCAAAAAACAGCAGGAAGAGTTTTAAAAGCGTCACTATGAATACACTACCGTACGTCTTTTATCTTCTCAGAATTAAGTAAAATATTTTCGCAGCAAAAAACAAAAGGATATTTTAACGCTATAATTTAACACTCATTCCGCTTCTATCGGGATGACCAAAACTATTTTATTGATATGAATGAGCAAAAACCACTCGCTACTGATCTTGTAGTAGCATTGGACATTGGCACTACGAAGGTGTGTGCCATTGCCGGTCGTAAAAACGAACATGGCAAACTTGAAATTCTCGGAGTTGGTAAAGTTGATAGCATCGGGGTAATGCGCGGTGTGGTCACTAATATTGAAAAAACAGTCAATGCCATCTCTGAAGCCATTCAAGCCGCTGAACGCGCTGCTAAAGCCAAATTCTCCCGTGTACACGTGGGTATTGCTGGTCAGCACATCAAGAGCTTGCAACATCGCGGAATCCTCACTCGCGATAATGATCACACAGAAATCAGCGCAAAAGACATCACACGTCTTGTCAATGACATGTACAAACTTGTATTGCCTCCAGGCGATAAGATTTTGCACGTCATTCCTCAAGAGTACACTGTCGATAACGAACAAGGCATCACTGACCCTATCGGTATGAGTGGTGTGCGTTTGGAAGCTAATTTCCATATCATCACAGGACAAATCTCTGCTTCCAACAATATCCACCGCTGCGTAGAGCGCGCGACATTGGGTGTTGAGAGCATGACTTTGGAGCCTATTGCTTCGGCAGTGGCTGTCCTCAGCGAAGAAGAAAAAGAGGCTGGTATTGCGTTGGTTGACATCGGCGGCGGTACTACTGATATAACGATATTCCACGAAGGCATCATTCGCCACACGGCTGTGATTCCATTCGGTGGTAATGTTATCACATCTGATATTAAGGAAGGTTGCACGGTTATGCAGCACCAAGCTGAGCAAATGAAAGTAAAATTCGGCTCTGCTCTCGCTGAAGAGGTTTTTGATAACCGCATTATCACCATCCCTGGCATCAAAGGTCGTGATTACAAAGAAATAGGTGAAAAGAATTTGGCGCGCATTATCCAAGCCCGTATGGAGGAGATATTCGACTATGTGGTTTGGGAAATTCGTCGCTCAGGATATGAACGCAAGCTTATCGGTGGCATCGTGCTCACTGGTGGTGGTTCACTCATGCGCGATATTGAAAAACTATGCGAATTCCATACAGGTATGGCTACCCGCATCGGTGTTCCTATTGAGCATTTGGCACATGGTTACCATGAGCAAGTATGTAGCCCTATTTTCTCTACTGCTATTGGTTTGCTGTTAAATGGCATACAAATGGAAGAGGAAAAGGCGCGTCTTCGCCCTGTCGTTGAAGAAAAACCAGTTATCGAAACTGTATTAGAAGTTGCTCCTCAGCCTGAAATGGTTATGGAAGAAAAATCTACGCAACAAGGTGGCAAATGGCTTGAAAGCATCTTTAAAAAAACTAAAGAATGGTTTGAAGCGGAACCTGATACAGATTTAAGATAGTTTTGAGTTTCGAGTTTTGAGTTTCGACTTACCTAAGGGTAACTCAAAACTCAAAACCCCAAACTCAAAACCTCTATGAAACTATAATTTTTAATTCCTAAATAAAGAACAATCATGGTTTTCAATTTTAAGCAAGAGGAACCATCTATCATAAAAGTAATAGGTGTCGGTGGTGGCGGTTCAAATGCCGTTACACACATGTATAAACAAGGTATTCATGGTGTTGATTTCGCCATTTGTAATACCGATTCTCAAGCAATGGATGTAAGCCCTGTGCCTACAAAAATTGCTCTTGGCCCACTCGTTTCTGCAGGTTTGGGTGCTGGTTCACAGCCTCAACGCGGCAAACAAGCGTGCCTTGAGAGCATCGAAGATGTAAAAAATTACTTGGGTACGGGCACTAAAATGCTTTTTATCACGGCTGGTATGGGCGGTGGTACGGGTACTGGTGCTGCCCCAATTATAGCTAAAACAGCTCAAGAAATGGGTATCTTGACTGTGGCAATCGTTACGCTTCCTTTCACTTTTGAAGGGCGCAAGCGGACACAACAAGGCTTTGAAGGTCTTGACGAATTGAAAAAGAATGTTGATACCATTATCATCATTTCAAATGATAAATTGCGTCAAATCTTTGGCAATCTTTCAGTTTCAGGTGCATTTGCGCAAGCAGATAATATCTTGACAACTGCGGCAAAAGGTATTGCTGAAATCATCACCGTGCCAGGCTATGTGAATGTTGACTTTGAAGACGTTAA
>JAYVKQ010000340.1:0-5278 GCA_043768285.1 Saprospiraceae bacterium
CACTTTTGTCTCTGGAATAGTCACTTTCACCCACCCTTTTTCAATAGCAAAAGGACCGACACCTGCCATCATATTGCCGCACGGTGGCGTGGTATCTACAACGGGATTGGCAACATCTACTTGGGCAAAAAGGTAATCCACGTCAATACCTTTGCGTTTGGAGGGTTCTACCAAAACGACTTTGCTTGTCACCGTTGCCACAGCACCCAAGCCATCTATCTGTTTGGCATCGGGTGACCCCATCACTTTTAACAGTATTTTATTTCTTTCAGTTACATCAGAAGGCAAGTCCCGCATATCAAAAAAAGGACCTTTCGATGTGCCACCTCGCATATAGGTACAAGCTATGGCGTTTGTGGGCGAGGCTGTTTTTATCCCCTCCGTAATTATGCCTTTTTGAGCCGTTTTACAAGCAGTTACAGTTAGAAGAATTAAAGCATAAAACATTATTTTTGTGCTCTTATCCAATTGTCTTGTAAATGTAAAATTGACCATTTTATATATTTTTTATTTTAACACATCGGCATATAGGACAGCTATTCACGCTGTTAAATTACCGACTAAATATTGCCGCCGATTGCCCCGCATACCGTCCAAAAACAGTCCCTGATGTCAAGCCCGAACCGCCTGGATAGCCGTAGAAAAACACGCCGCCTACCATTTCACCACAGGCAAAAAGACCCGCTATCGGCACACCGTTTTCACCTAAAACTTCCCCTTTTTTATTGACTTTTACACCTCCATAAGTGAAAGTAATGCCGCCTGTAACGGGAAACGCCTTGAAAGGAGGGGTATCCAAAGGATTTGCCCAATTGGATTTGTTCAGTTTTAACCCCTCAGTATTTCGACCGTCTTTGATGGTTGGGTCAAAAGGAATACTCGTATTGACTGCATTGTTGAAATCTTCTAATGTTTTTAGGGCTTTTTGGGCATTCACCCCTTCTAATTTTGTCACCAAATCTTCTAAAGTATCGGCTTCCACATAGCTGGCATCGTTCGTTTTGTATTCGCCATAAAGCAAATTCCAAACTTTTGCATCAAAAATCTGCCAAGCGAGCTCTTTTGGTTGCATCAAAACGGCTTTGCCAAATTGAGCATAAGTATAATTTCTAAAATCTGCGCCTTCGTCCACAAATCTTTCGCCGTTGGCATTGAGCATGACCCCGAAAAGGTAGCTGATTTTTCTGTAATGTTTGCGTTCTATGTGTGGAATATTCAAATTACCGTACTCGGGCATATTTTTATCCATCGGTGTAGCGTGGCAACCGCCAAAATGACCGTTGAGGGCTGCACCTAATTTTGTCGCCATAGTTAAGCCATGACCCAGATTGTGGCGTGTACCCCGCACCTTTGCTTTAGCCCATTTTTTACCCAAATGCTGAACCCGCAACTTTTTACTCGCTTCAAAGCCACCACAGCCCAAAATTACTGAGGGGGTGCTGAAAACGATTTTTTTAGCATCTTTTTTACATTTCAGTCCTACAATTTTACCGTTTTCTTGGACGATTTCATGTGCAGCACAATTGTACAATATTTCACCGCCCAAGCGTTTGAACTCTTTTAATTCCTCCATGACTAAGCCGTTGCCTTCGCCTTCGGCTTCGAGCGTTAAGCCACCCCAGAAGATATATTTACCGTCTTTCATAAAGGATTGTCGGCTGTAAATGGGGTCAAATTTGATATTGTGCGTGGCGAGCCACTGCAAAGCAGAAAGACTTTCATCTACTAAAAATTGTTGTAATTCTGTAATCGGTTCGCCTTCGTTAAAATGTTTGAGGTCGGCTAAAAACTTTTCTTTTGGATAATAACCGAAGTCCGTTATCGGGGTACGTTCATCCTTGGGATTTTTCAAAAGTGGTAAAAGTTCTGCATTGGAATTGTATGCGAAGCGCATTGCCCCTGCTGTGTAACGGCTGTTGCCACCCATTTCATCAAAATTGGCTTTTTCAACCATTAAAACTTTTGCACCATTTTCGAGTGCTGAAATGCCTGCACAAAGGGCAGCATTGCCACTGCCGATGACTATAACATCATATTTGTTCATAAATTCTTAATTTCTATTCTATAATTGGCTTATTTTGGGTGTAGGTCGAGTTTGTAATCTTTAAGCGCAGATTTACTAAATTACTATAATTTAGTAAATCTTTTATACAAATTTTGCAAACTTGTCCTCCATGCCTTATTTTTCAAAAATAAAATGAAAAGTAGAATCTCGATTGCTTCCTTTTGTCAATTCTGTGAATTTTGATTCTACATTTAAAACATATCTACCACCACTTTGCGGAAAAGAATCTTTTGTCGTTTGCAACCATAAATTAGTATTTGCTTTCGTATAGGCTTTACACGTAAAAGTTGTATCAAAAAGGCTTATATTTTGTCGTGATAGATTAAATATTCTTTTATGGTTTTGTTCTACATGGGCATAAGGACTGTCATATAAATTATCATTTGTTCCTGTCAAACTTGCGTAAAAATACAAATTATAAGGTGTCGTTGATTTTTTCTGAATCCTTACTTTTACATCCCTCAATTTGTCCATTTGGATTTTTAGCACCCGTTTTGCTGTTTTACGCTTATTCTCGTTGCCAACAGTATGAACAACAAAAGCTACGGGCATCCAAACCGAATCGCTATCAACATGAAACGAAGCCCCATCTGTACTTGAATCCGATATATTCAAAAAATATTTAAAAGTGGCATTGCCTTCTGAATTTGTTATGATTGTTTCCCGCAATTCGTTGCTCGATGTGTCAAAACTTGCACCAAGCCCTACAAATAATCTAATTCTGACCTTTAAATCTTTTATAGGTTTCTCGTCCATATCTACTAATTGTATTGTCATTTCATAAGACTGGTTATAGCTTTTAAACATACAAGTACTTAGGCTAAAACAGACTAAACCTAAAACTGCGTATCTTTTCATGTTTTGATTTTTTAGAATTAAAATAAGATAAATATACGCAGAAAGGGGGTTAAAGGTGGTGTTTTATTGAATTAAGATGCTAAGGGTTATCAACTTGATTCAAGTCTAATATTTAAGCAATGTACTATCCTTAGCATCTTAATTCAAGTTAAATTTAAAAGTTATAATTCACTGAAGCATTAATAAACCGACCTTGTGTACCAAATTGATTGGTTCTACGAGAGAAAATAACTTCACTTGTCGTTTGTGGTATCGCTAATAAATCTGGATATACGTCCGTCAAGTTATTTACACCTACGGTAATACCTAAGTTCTTCAATGGCTTATAGGTCAAAGCAATATCCAAAAGGGTTTTTGCTGAAAATGTTTGATACAACAACTTCGTATTGGGGTCAGCCGTTGTTAAAGTGGCTTGTGGGTCTTGTACTTCGCCGAAACGGGAAGCCCTCAAAATAATACCAATCTTCTTGATATCATAACCAAATGAAGCGATTAACTTGTTGCGAGGCTGACCATCTGTAATGAACACAGCAGCAGCAGGGTCAACATAGGTGATGCCCGTAGAAGTCTTTTTAAAATCCGTCACTTCAGTATTCATTGACGAGAATGCAAGATTAAGATTAATTTTACTGTCTGTATTAAGATTTTTAGCATAGTTAGCGACCAATTCTAAGCCTTTTGTGCGGGTATCTAAAGCATTTCCAAAAATATTAGCCGTCTGCGTAAATCCTGCATCTTTGAAGGCTTGAATTTTTGACACATCAATACCACCAGCCACAGGACCGCCCGATAATTGAACACGGTCTTTAACATCTATTTGATATACGTCAGCCGTAAACGTGAAGTTGTCGCCCAATTTTGCAGTCAAACCGCCTGCAAAATCCAATGAGGTTTCTCTTTTCAAACCATTGACACCTAATGCGGTAGCCAAAGCCCCCGTAGAAGGAATAACAGGGTTAAGAATAGATTCGCCTGCATTGGTAAAGGAAATATTAGCATAGTTGCTATAATGTGATTGTGTGATACTCGGCGCACGGAAGCCCCTGCTGACTGAACCACGAACAGCAAAACCGTCTGCAAACTTATATCTGGAATTGAATTTAGCCGAAATATCAGAGCCAAAATCGCTATAATTTTCAAAACGGGCTGCCGCACCGACAAGGAATTTTTCTGTAATATCGCTTTCACCTTCTACATAAATACCGACGTTGGTTCTGTTCCACTTACCCGCCGTTTTGTCACTAAACCCTTCACGACCACTTGAGCCTATATCTTTGGTGGTTTTTAAAGGACCCGCTTCGTAAGCCGCTTTATCGCCTGCTTTTTGTTCAAAAGTTTCATAACGGAACTCTGTACCTGTACCCAAAGAGAAGTTAGGATAGTTGCCTTCATTAAATGTTTTAGCAATATCCACATTCACAAGTGTTTGTGTGACACGCGTTTGACCAACATAAAAAGATGTTGGTGAAGCCGCACCCAAACTTGGATTTACGGTGTTTTCGGCATACCAATCTACCTTATTTGAACCTTG
This sequence comes from Saprospiraceae bacterium, assembly GCA_043768285.1. GTDB lineage: Bacteria > Bacteroidota > Bacteroidia > Chitinophagales > Saprospiraceae > JAAFJT01. Next base: position 4,455 of record JAYVKQ010000340.1, read on the forward strand.
ACCTAAGCTAAAATCGGCGTTCCATCCGTTACCAAACTTGCCTTTCGCACCGCCAGTTAAAGAAAAATCTTGTAAATCGGCGGGGGCAATCGGGTTGTACCCATTCGGAAAAATAGTGAGGGCGTTACGTCTTGCATTAGACGGCGGACGTGTGAAGACACATGTTACAACGTGCTTTTTTGTATAGCCACCGAAAGCATAAGCATCCCAATTAGCATTGATAGGTAAGCCAGCATTGATGAAAATACCATACGTTGTATTTTCTGCCGAACCCAATATGGCTCTATTTAAGTTGATATTATTGGCTTTCAATAAACTATCCTCTACGCTTTGTGTTCTGGAATAAAAATTTGTGGAAGCTGAAGTCGCATTCGGGTTAGCATAAGAACCAGAACGGTCATATCCATCTGTATGAGAATAAGATAAAGTTGAGTTAAAAAAACCTTTTTCACCTAATTTCAAACCGACATTAGCAGCCAAATTATAGGTTTGACCATCTTTTATTAAAACAGGTGCTTTGATATTTTTAACATCCAAATTCGGTTTTGAATAGCCATTGCCATAATAAGCGGATACTGCACCGCCACTTGAAGCATTATTTAATTGCATATTAATGACCCCCGCTATGGCATCAGAACCATATTGAGCCGCCGCACCATCACGCAATACCTCTATCCTTTTTAATGAAAGAGCTGGAACCACGTTCACATCGGTACCTGGTTGCCCTTTACCAACGCCGTCATTAATACTTAAAAAAGAGACTTTATGGCGGCGTTTATTGTTTACCAAAACCAACACTTGGTCAGGTCCCATACCCCTCAGTG
>JAYVKQ010000341.1:0-9448 GCA_043768285.1 Saprospiraceae bacterium
CAATGTCAATTATGAGTATTTGACTTTTCAAGACCAATGGGACGGGGCTACGGGCTATCTATTTCCGAGAGGAGAACGCTTGCCAGAAAATAATTTTGGCTATTCTGATTTCTCTACTGGTTTGAACTATACGGCGACTTTTGAGCCTAAAACGTCTATATTTATAGGGGCGACTTTGCACCATTTTAACCGCCCGAATGTGGCGTTTTATAAAGGCGAAGATTTACCTGCCATACCCTTGAATATGCGTTATGGCGTGCAATTGGCTATGAATTATCCTATCAACAAAGCGCATACTTTATTTATGTCGCCGCGCATCATGGCTTCTATGCAAGGGGAACATTTGACGATGAATGCAGGAACAAATTTTCGAATGAATATTGATAAAACGTATAATACAGCTTTGCATATAGGTAGTTGGGTACGCCCTGTGCGCAATAAAGACAATATAAGTGTAGATGCAATAGTTGTGATGGGTGGATTTGAATTTAATGGTATCCTCTTAGGTCTAAGCTATGATTTGAATTTACCGAATTTGAAAAATTATCGCAAAACGCAAAATGTGTTTGAATTATCACTCATCTTTTTAGGCGAATATGATAATGATGAATTGTTGTGTCCTTCGTTTTAGGATAATAATTGTGCAACGGAACGCTGTTCCGTTAGGCGCAATCCTTACAACGGAACAGCGTTCCGTTGCACATGAATACATACCCCTCAGTATTTTTACCCATTTTTCAAGGCATTAAGCAATTTGATATTGTTTAATGCCTTGTTTATTTCTAATGAGCCTCTATCTTTGTGAAAAATTATTTAAGACAAACAAGCGTATGAATAACCAAGAGCTTTTTGAAAAAATCAAGCAAAAAAAATCCTACCTCTGTATCGGTCTTGATACCGATTTGACGAAAATTCCCAAGCATTTGCTGGATAACGATGACCCGATATTTGCGTTCAATAAAGCGATTATTGATGCCACACATGACTTATGCGTATCGTATAAACCCAATTTGGCATTTTATGAAGCCGAAGGACTGAGGGGGTGGCAAGCCTTAGAAAAAACGATGCGCTATTTGCAAAATATTGACAATCAAATATTTACAATAGCTGATGCCAAACGTGGCGATATTGGTAATACTTCAAAAATGTACGCCAAAGCCTTTTTTGAGCAATTGAATTTTGATGCCGTCACAGTTGCCCCCTATATGGGCGAAGACAGTGTGACCCCATTTTTAGAATTTAAAAATAAATGGGTCGTTTTACTCGGCTTGACTTCTAACAAAGGCTCCGAAGATTTTCAAATGAAGCAAGGTCTGTATAAAAAAGTATTGAAAAAAGGGCAGGAATGGGGTACACCCGATAATTTGATGTTCGTTATTGGTGCAACGCATCCAGAAAAATTTAAGGAAATCCGCAAATTAGCACCCAATAATTTTTTCCTCGTACCAGGTGTTGGAGCGCAAGGCGGCGATTTAAAAGCCGTGTCTCAGAATGGGATGAATGAGCGTTGCGGACTGTTGGTTAATTCGTCAAGAGAGATTTTATATGCTGGTAGTGGATTAGATTTTGCAGAAAAAGCGCGGGCAAAAGCGTTGGCTATGCAGCAACAAATGGCGGGAATATTAGACAGTTACAAGGTTACGAAGTTACGAGGTTGAAAAGTTGTCAGGTTAGGAGGTTACGAACATTGTCGGTAATATTGACAGGGCGATTGAAATAACCCACTATTGATTTTGACCACGAAAACCCATCAATAGGGGGCGATTTCAATCGCCCTGCCAATATGAACCATAATGTTCCTAACCTTGTAACCTTGTAACCTTATAACTTTTACATATTATTCCGCTTAGAAGCCACTTCTTCTTTAAATTGCATGGCTAATTTATCATCATTTTTCAAATCCAATGCCTTATTGATGTCAGTTAATGCCGCTTCGCTTTGCCCCAATTTGAATTTATTGTAGCCCCGATTACGCCATGTGTCAGCGTTATTAGGTTGTAGCTTTATCGCCATATCATAGTCTGCAATAGCTTTTTTAAAATCACCTAATTGATAATGAATATTGGCACGACCTGCATACGCGGGCGCAAACTGACTGTTCAATGAAATGGCGTTCTCATAGTCATTTTTAGCGTCTTCATATCTTTTGGTTTCTACATAAGCGTTTCCGCGATTGATATAAAACATTGTTTCTGAGCTACTTATAGATATGGCTTGTGTGAAATCTGCAATTGCGCCATCAGTCATATTCATTTTACGTTTCAAAGAACCGCGATTATTAAAAGTAGCGGCATCGCTTGGCAATATGCTAATAGCCATATTATAATCTGATAAGGCATCTGTAAATTTACCCTCAGCTTCGTAAAGAGAGCCGCGTCCCGTCAAGGCAGGAACGGTTTTGGGGTCAATTGCTAAGGCTTTATTAAAGTCTTGTAGAGCTGTAGTGTTTTTATTTAAACGAAAATTTGCCCAAGCACGTAGCGCGTAAGCATCGGCGGCATTAGGGTTTTTCTCAATCCCTTTTGTCAAAAGCGCAATCACTTCTATGTATTGGGTTTCTTCCAAATTACCAGCGCGGGTTTGGGTTTCTGCGGCTGCAAGTTTATTTTTTGCATCAGCAATTTCTATACGCTCGGTGGGTGGCGCAACGGTAATGGGTGGCGTTATATTTGCCGTAGCATTGTCCACTTTTTTATTCTCATTCTTGCATGCCCCAAAAGCCACAACAACTAAAGTAGCGATAAATAGTCTTTTCATGTTAAAATATTTTAATCTTTGAAAAGACTATGGCAAAAAATGTTCCCTATTTTTTAATGAACGCCGTACTACCCCTCAGTATTTCTTTAAATTTTGCTTTAAATTTTTCTCCAATGGGTAATTCTTTGTTCTGTACTTTAAGCGTATCTCGATTAACTTGTTGTATCATCAAGATATTAACGATTAGCGAACGATGAATTTGTACAAATTTAAGGGGCGATAATTGCCGATAAAAATCTTTTAGGGGTATGAGTTGGGTATAAGTTTCCGTAGCAGTGACTATCTGAACATAGTTTTGCATAGATTTTACATAAATAATATCGGTCTGATTGATAACAACAATTTGATTTCGAACTTGAATAAAAATTTCACCTTCTTCTGCATTTTGACGCTCAAAATGAGTATGAGCCTTACTAATCGTTTTTTCAAGCATATATTTATCAGTCTTGTGTGGTAATACATCTACAACAGTACAATTGTCTGTACGGATAATGTAGTCTTCGTTCGGATGAAAAAAAATGATTAATGGTTTTTTTTGAATTCCTACCGAGAAGTCAAAATTGGACATTAAGGGTATTCCCACATTCAGCAAAATCAAATCAATTCGGTGCGAAAAGAGCACATGATAGGCTTCAAGTAGATTTTCAAATGCATCAATCAATTGTAATTGAGAATGAACCTGAACGAAACTTATTAATTGTGCCCTGAAAATGGGGTCTTTTTCGATTATTATTGTGTTCATTTAAATGGTCATATTTTGCGTTTATACCCAATAAAAGGTATCGCAAATATACGTTCGATTCCCATATCTGCAAAATATATTTTCGCAAAATGACCATTTAGAAAGGCATAAACAATATATTTAATATTTTAAAATATTCGTAATCAATCAATTATACATTAAAAGTATATTCAAGTGCTCATTTTCTACTAAAAGGCTCTTGATTATTGACAAATTATATTCAATCTGCTTTAACTTGCGCTCTTATCCGACAGTTCTAAAATATATACCCATCGCCTTGAAATTAATATACTATATCGCCCACTCCTTCAAAGGATTACCTAACGAAGTTTGGTTGCTTTCCGCCGTAAGCCTTATCAATCGAAGCGGTGCAATGGTCATATCGTTCATGACACTTTACCTCACGCAAGCCTTAGCATTTGATATTCGCAGTGCTGGTTATGTCATGTCGAGCTACGGCATTGGTTCTATCGTAGGCGCATATATAGGTGGGCAATTGACGGATAAATACGGTTATTATAAAGTACAATTTTGGACACTGGTAGGCAGCGGTTTATTCCTTTTCATCGCCGTTTGGATAAAGGATTTTTGGTTAATGTGTGCGACCATGTTTGTTTTCAGCGTCATTTCGGAAGCTTTTCGCCCCGCCAATTCAGTCGCCATAAAACAACATAGCACCAAAGAAACGCGCACGCGCTCCTTCTCGCTCATGCGAACTGCTGTCAATTTAGCCATATCAGTTGCCTTGGTGGCGGGTGGCATATTAGCCTCATTGGGTTGGCATTGGTTGTTTTATGCAGATGCTATCACTTGTTTGGGCGCAGCATTCATTGTGCGCTATTACCTTAAAGAAAAACAGCCGACCATTGTACCTCCGATTCCCTCAAAAGATACCCCCTCAGTATTTTTGACCGAAAAAGTAGAAAATTCGGCATACAAAGACGGCGATTATATGCTTTTTGTCCTATTGACTTTTATAGGTGCAACTGTATTTATGCAAATCATGTGGACAGTCCCAGCTTTTTTCAAAGATATATATGGATGGAATACGGCGTTGATTGGCATTATGGCTGCCATCAATGGTATCGCCGTTCTGTGTATCGAGATGCCTTTGATTTTCCGCATTGAAAATAAACGCGCGCCGATGCACTTTATCCGCATCGGTATTTTACTTTACGCCATATCTTATCTCGCTTTTTTATTACCTTCCAATTACAGCGTTTTGATTGCCGTTTTCTATATGATTGTCCTATCTTTTGGCGAAATTTTCGTGATGCCGTTCAGTACCAGTTGGGCAACCAAACGCGCAGGAGATGCCAATCAAGGGCAATATATGGCACTATATAGCATGGCATATGCTGTTTCAAACGTGATTGCACCTATGATGGGCACGCAAATTATTGCTGCGTTTGGTTATCCTATGCTATGGATTGTGTCCGCATTTTTAGCAGGCATTACGTGGTTTGGTTTTTTATATCTTGAAAGAAAAACGACATGATTATTACTTTTACACAACATCATATAACCTATCAAGCGGATTTGTCAAAACCTATTGACATATCTATATCCTTGATATTCAATAGTTTAAATGCACCAAATGCGTGGTATTGCCCCATGCCTGAAGCCACACCACAGCGTTTCGGTACTATTGATATTGCTGTTGCCAAAGGTGCGGCAGTTAATTCTTATGGCGTAAAAATATATCCACACGGCAACGGGACGCATACCGAAAGTGTAGGGCATATTTTAATGGATAATGGACAATGGATAATGGATAATGCAGGCGTAAGAGAGATAGAAACGGGTTGGATTTCGGTTAATGATGCTTTGAAAAATTATCATGTCTTAGCGCAATTACTATCTGTTTTTCCTTTAAAAAAACAAGATGGTGATAGGGTTATCACGAAAGAACAATTGGAGGAAGCATTTGACAATTTTGATAATAGTCCTTTTGATGCTTTGATAGTTCGGACTATGCCCAATGATGATTTGAAGAAAACACAGCAATGGTCTGGTAGCAATCCACCCTATTTTGAAGCCGAAGCCTTAGCCTATTTAGCTGAAAAAAATATTACCCATTTGCTTACCGATTTGCCTTCGGTGGATAAAGATGATGATGGGGGAAAAGTGGCAGCCCACCGTGCTTTTTGGCAAGTTTTCGATAAAAATGCTGAGGGGGTACGCTTTCATGCGACTATTACAGAAATGATATATGCGCCCAATACTGTAAAAGATGGTTTGTATTTATTAAATTTGCAGATACCTTCGTTTGAATTGGATGCTGCGCCGAGTAAGCCTGTGTTGTATAAAATAACTGATTTATGAAAATCAACGACATTACCCAATTCTTAGAAAAAATTGCCCCCCCTCCCTATCAAGAGAGCTACGACAATGCAGGCTTGATAGTGGGCGATGCCAACGTTGAAACAACGGCCGTATTGGTATGCTTAGATGCTGTTGAAAGCATCGTGGACGAAGCGATTGCACGAGGTTGTAACCTCATTGTGGCGCATCATCCTATCGTTTTTAAAGGATTGAAGCGATTTACGGGCAAAAACTATGTGGAGCGTACCGTTATCAAAGCCATAAAAAACGATATAGCGATATATGCCATTCATACCAATTTGGATAATGTGTATCACAATGGTGTCAATCAAAAAATTGGCGAAAAATTGGGCTTGCAGGATATGCGCATACTCGCCCCTAAAAAGCAAGTATTGATGAAACTCACCGCGTTTTGCCCAAAAGACAATACGCAATACGTTTTAGATGCCCTTTACGCAGCGGGTGCAGGGCAGATTGGCAATTATAAAAATTGCAGTTTCCGTACTGAAGGGGTCGGCACTTTCAAGCCTACGGGTAATGCTAATCCGCATATTGGTGCTTTGGATAAAGATGAGGAAGTGGCAGAACACCGCATTGAGGTGATTTTTCCAACATATTTAGAAAGCAAAATTATGAATGCCCTCCGTACAGCGCACCCGTATGAGGAAGTGGCATATTACCTACACGTTTTAGAAAATACCAATGCAGAAGTAGGTTCTGGCATTGTAGGCAACTTGGCGCAGCCTCTTTCGGAAATGGAATTTCTGCACTTTTTAAAAAAAATAATGGGTGTAGGATGCGTAAAATACACAGCGTTACGTGAAAAATCAATAAAGAATGTTGCCGTATGCGGTGGTTCAGGTGGATTTTTACTACCAAACGCCATCGGTGTAGGCGCAGATATATTTATAACAGCCGATTATAAATATCACGAATATTTTGATGCCGATGGCAAAATCATCATTGCCGATATAGGGCATTATGAGAGTGAACAGTTTACCATAGATTTATTAGGCGATTTGATACAAAAAGAATTTGAAAATTTATTGGTTTTTTTCACAAAAAAGAATACAAATCCCGTAAATTATTTATAACTTTGCACGCATTTTTCTACTTTTTACCGTTCTGGTGTTTTTTCTAATGCAAAAATGATTGATAATCAATTTATTATTTAGAAAACACACTATTCTTTCAGAAAAATGTAGTCCGAATAATTACATCTCTCATATAATTTCTCTACAAATCTACAATATGGCGGCAATCAAAGGCAAAGAATTTTCAACGGCTGAAAAACTCCGACAATTATACGAACTGCAATTAGTGGATTCCGAATTAGATGAAATCCAAAGCATCAAGGGTGAATTGCCAATGGAAGTGAACGACCTCGAAGACGAAATCGTTGGTCTGGAAACCCGTATCCAAAAAGCAGATATGGCGGTGGCGGAAATGGAGGGCGAAATCAAAAAACAAAAAGGCAATATCAAAGACTCCGAAGCCTTAATTGAACGCTACAAAAAGCAATTGGATAACGTAAAAAACAATCGCGAATACGATGCTTTGACCAAAGAAATCGAATTGCAAGGGTTGGATATTCAGTTGGCTGAAAAGCGGATTAAGGAAGCCCAACGCAACATCGAAGCGAAAAAAGAGACTTACGAAAACACCAAACGTCGTCTCGAAGTGAAGCAAAAGGAGTTGGAGGCAAAGAAAGTCGAATTGCAAAAAATCCTTGAAAAAACGGAAAAAGAAGAAGAAAAACTGCGTAAAAAGTCTGATAAAGCCCGTAAAGGTATTGACGACCGTTTGCTCAAATCTTATGACAAAATCCGTACTTCTTATCGCAATGGCTTGGCAGTGGTCACTGTCGTGCGTAATGCATGCGGCGGTTGCTTCAACCATATTCCACCACAAATGCAGTTGGAAATAGGTTTGCACAAAAAAGTTATCGCATGCGAACACTGCGGACGTATCTTGGTTGATGACACCATTATGGAAGTCGAAATTGACCACGAAGGATAATTAATTTTACATTTCCTTTTCAGAAATAGTACAAAAGGGTCTTGCCACACGGCAAGACCTTTTTTTTTGACATATGTTAATATTTTGAGTCAAATCTAAATAAGGTATATTATTTGTTACAGTAAAATAAGTTTACTATTTGAAAGTCAGTGCTTTATAAACACATATTAAGATACTGTTTTTTCATACTAATAATTGGTTTTAGAGCTATCTCGCAGTTTTGTGAGATGGCTTTTTTTATTTATTTGCCTACCTTTGTGTACTTAACTCATTCATTATTTATGATTACATTAAATTATAAAGATTTTGGACAGGGTGAGCCCGTCCTAATCCTTCATGGGCTTTTTGGTACGTTAGACAATTGGCAGACCGTCGCTAAAGAATTGAGCGCGCATTTTTCAGTCTTTATTGTAGATTTGCGCAATCATGGCAGAAGCCCTCACACGGGGGGAGTGTTTGATTACGATGTGATGGCAGAGGATATAGCCCAATTTATGCAGCAAAATTGGATATATCAAGCAAGGGTCATTGGTCATTCGATGGGCGGAAAAGTAGCAATGCAATTGGCTTTGAGCTATCCCGATTTAGTTAAAAAATTGGTGGTAGTTGATATTGCCCCAAAAGCGTATCGCAATGGGCATGATGATGTGTTTGCAGCATTATTCGGATTGGATTTAAGAACGCTGAAAGATAGAAAAGAAGCCGAACAATTCTTGATGCAAAAATTAAATAATGACGTTGGAACTGTTCAATTTTTACTTAAAAATCTTTCGCGTAAGCCATTAATTGACACACCCGAGCGTGGTGACGACAAAAACGTCAAAGGCGGGAGCTTTGAATGGAAAATGAACCTACAAGCCATATTCGACAATTATCCCTATATATTAAAAAATGTCGTAGGTGATTCTTTTCCAAAAGAGACATTATTTATTCGGGGAGGGCAATCTCGATATATAAAAGATGCCGATACAGAAGCTATTCATGCCTTATTTCCAAAAGCAGTAGTTGAAATAATAGAGGGCGCAGGTCACTGGGTACACGCCGACAAACCCAAAGAATTATATGAGAGCCTAATGCGATTTTTATAATTAAAATATTGATAATCAATTATATAAAAATATTTATGAAAAATAATATATTGGATTTAACTGGAAAAGTTGCCATCGTAACAGGTGCGAGTAAAGGCATTGGAGAAGCTATTGCTCAATATTATGCCGCACATGGCGCAAAGGTCGTCGTGAATAGCCGCAAGCAAGAAGCCGTAGATGCGGTGGTATCGCATATAAATACTGAGGGGGGGCAAGCATTAGGCGTTGCAGGGCAAGTAGGCAATAGTACTGATTGTCAAAATATTTTCAATGCGACAATGGAAGCATATGGGCGCGTGGATATATTAGTTAATAACGCAGCAACAAATCCCGTTTTCGGACCAGTTGAAAATACTGACGATAAGGCATTTAACAAAATAATGGATGTGAATGTGAAAGCCCCTTTTGAATTAGCCAAACTTTGTTTGCCCATAATGGAAAAAAATGGTGGCGGTTCTATCATCAATATATCGAGTATCGGCGGCATTAGCCCAGAGCAAATGTTGGGCATATACAG
>JAYVKQ010000342.1:0-4765 GCA_043768285.1 Saprospiraceae bacterium
TTCAAAGTGGCGTAGCTACGGCATTTCGGTAGAGAATTCGAGCAAAAAGGTATTTCAAAGTGGCGTAGCTACGGCATTTCGGTAGAGAATTCGAGCAAAAAGGTATTTCAAAGTAGCGTAGCTACGGCATTTCGGTATTTTTCTTCAATCTCCGAACTCACGTCATATTATTAAACAATTCTACGTCTGTTTAATAATATAGGTCACGATGCCCCACACCACAAACTCATTGTCGGGCGTGACGATGATGGGGTTAAAATCATTGTTTTCGGGCACCAGCCAGATGCAGTTTTTTTTGATGAGCATACGTTTGAGGGTAAATTCACCATCGAGGCAACAGACCGCAATGCACCCATTTTTGGGCGTGAGCGATTTGTCGATAATCAAGATGTCGTTTTCGTCAATACCTGCGCCGCGCATCGAATAGCCTGCTACCCGCGCAAAAAAAGTTGAACTTGGGTTTTTAATCAACTCCTCGTTGAGGTCAATGCGGCTTTCGATATAGTCGTTGGCAGGGCTTGGAAAACCCGCTGAAATGCGCTCGGCTGCAAATGGAATGAGGATATACAGCGGTGCTTCGCTGAGGGGATATACTTTAATCGCTTCTGATAACAGGATGTTCGTTCTCATTAATCTAAAGATGATTTTCTATAATATGATTAATCAAAATATGTTTAGCTGAAGCAAAATTAAAATATTTTTTATATTATTTGTTTTATTTTAATGTTTTTATAAATTATTTATTTATAAATAATATCTATACTTAAAAATATTAGGCAAAAAAAAAGGCCACCTTATATAAGGCAGCCTTTTTTTTGTCTAATATTATATCACTATGGATTAGTTTCCGATTTGCAACAAAGAATCAGACGCAAATTTATTAGCGGGGTCAATACCTAACGTCTTTTGGAAAAACTCTTTCGCTTTCACGAGGTCGTTTGATGCACCATAGAAAGACGCGATGTAGTTGTATGCCTTTGCCACATATCCTTTTTGAGACGCATTGAAACTTTCTGGTTTAGCTTCATACGTTTGAAGCATTTTTTCGTAGGTTTCTCTTGCTTGCCATTTAGGTGTATTAGGGTCGTCAAGTATGCTCAAAGACGTTGCTTTGAAGTGATACCCTTCTAAAACACTTGGATTTGCCTCAATATATTTGTCGGCATATTTAACCGCTCTTTCGTACAATTTATTGGCATATGCGTAGTAAGCAGCATAGAAATAATCGTTTGCGCCTAATTTTACACCTGCCGCTTCTTTTTCATCAAACATATCCAAACCCTCTTTGAATTTCTTTTGGTCGTAATATGCCTGTACGATATTGTTGTAGAAATCTACTTTTTTAGTAGAATCCAACTCAATTACTTTTTTATACAACTTAGTGGCTTCTTCCAATTCGCCCAATTTCATAGACGCTTTTGCAGGAAACTCGTAGTCATAATAAACGATACGGTCGGCAGGTACGAGTTCAAACAACTTCTTAGATGCCTCACGACTTTCTTGATAGAGCATTTTAGCATCGTCACCCAAAGGACCTTTAGTTTCGGCTGCTTTTTGGTCTGCCTTTGAAGCCTTCGCCCAAGCAATCCAACGATACATAGTGGTTTGCGTAGGGTCGTCTTTCAACAGTTTTTGCGCTTCAACCACTGCACGGTCATAGTCTTTGGCTTGATAGGTCAAGAACGTTACAAAACGACGACGAGATGAAAAGTCACTACCAGCAAGCGGTACATATTTTTCAAGTGTTGGTAACACTTTATCAAACTTTTTAGTATCCATATAAAACTCAACCAAGTCTTTATAGATTGGTGCATACTCGCCATTTACCTTCAAACCATTGAGGTAAGACTCTTCAGCCAAGTCGTTTTTACTGGCTCTTTTCCAAATGCGCCCCATTTTCAAATATACTTCAACATTTGATTTGTCTTTTTCAGCAGCAGTTTGGAATGCTGTCATTGCGCCACCTGCATCGCCTTTGGCTAAACTACCATCACCTAATTTCAGCCAAGTGTTGGCATCTTTAGGTTCAACGTCACGTGCACGCGTGTAATATGAAACAGCTTGTTCGGCATTTTTCTGCGTACAATTCAAGTAAGAATCGCCGATAAGCATAAAGATGTCAGGATGCCCTTCCTTATAAGGCTTTTTACGCGAGTCTTTGATGGCTTGGTCAAAGGTTTTTAAAGCCTCTTTGCCATTTTTAGCATCCAGCAACAATTTGCCCATACCTACTTGACAATGAGGGTTGCTTTTAGAAGCCATCAAGCCATTATTATATTGTTCACGCGCTTTTTCCAAAGCCTTTTGCGGGCTTTCGTCAATAAGGTCGCGGTACTCTGCTTCGCCCAACCAATAATAGGCTTCGGCTTTTTTGTTAGGGTCAGCCTCGCCTTTTATATACGTGTTTAAGACTTCTCTTGCTTTTGCATAATTCTCATTGGCGATGTAGCCTTTAGCTGCTGCAATATCTTGTGCTTTGATTGTCCAAGCGCATAGGATTAGAACTACGAATACTTGAATTTTTTTCATCTCTTGATTCCAGTTGTTTGAAAAATTATAAAAATATGGGTTGATGTTTTTATTTCAGATTATTTTAGATTTCAGATTTCAAATACTGAGGGGTAGCAATTTGAAATATGGAATTTTGAATTTCATATTATATAGACGCTAAACGAATTAAAATAGCACACGCATTTTAGTTAATAAAAATTTAATCTACGCATAGCATATTTAACCAATTTATTATTTTGATAATTAAGACGGTGCAAAAATATAAAAATTTTAATTTGTTACCTTACCTACGGGCTTACTTTTTATTTCTATCCATCTATCTTGCTGCTGTGCGGGCAATAATCCAGATTTTAGCATGATGGTTTGACCTATATCTGACAGCACGAAAGCCGTAAAACCAGCCGAAAGCCCATTTCTACGCTCGCGCTGAACGAGATAGACTTCGCGGGTCAGAGGATATTTATTTTGTGCAATATTCAATTGATACGGTTTATACACTTTTTTATCTGAGCCTTCTTTAGGAGAAAGAGCAACGAGGCGTGTTTTTGACAGGTATTCGCGCGTTTTTGGGTCATCGCCATCGCTAATCCAACTCCATCCGATAACACCAATAGCGTTTTCATTTTTAGCTACGTAATTGACTGCATCAAGATTAGATGAAGCGGCAAAAGCATTAGCGGGCATTTTTGTAGCACCTGTTAGGTTCAATATATAATGCACTGTGCCTGAACTTTGATTGTCAAATACGACATTGTATTTTGAACTACCCCCCCTCAGTATTTCGAGCACTTGGGCATAGGTGAAAGCCGTGTCTTTTGCGCGGGGATTCAAAACTAAGGCAATGGCATCCGTGGCAATTTTATTAGTTGGTGGATTGAATTTCATTTTTTTGAAATAGCCCATTTCTCCCTCGTTCAGTTGTCGCCCTAAAAATATCAATTTGCAGCTATCATTATACAAATCTGTCACACATTGCGCTTCAGAACGGTAGCGAATATTAATTTTTGCATTCGGATATTGATGGTGAAAAATATCCACTTGCGCTTCGGCAATCGGTTGTAGGGTTTCATCAACGGCAATATTGATTTCGCCCGAAGTTGGTGTATCCACCTCGCGGCTACTTTCGTTGGTGGACATACAGCCAACCAAGCCTGTTGATATTATTGAAAATATTATTACTAATTTATTCATAATCAAAGTTTTATAAAAAATATGAAGTATGAAGTGTTATGCTAAAGTGAAATACTTCATACTTCATTTTTCATGATTCAAAGTATCCCATTTTTTTATATTGCGATAGCCTCTGAATACACCATATATAATGCACAGTGCGCCGAATACCATACCGAACGATTTGCGTCCAGTCATATACTCCCCTGCGGGTGTTGTGAGAATAATTAAGCCCATTACAATATAGGCTAAGGCTAAAAACATTCTAAAATAAAATGGCAATTGATTTTTCATACGTCTTTGTTTTTCGCAAAGATATTTAATTGCGTTTTAGAAAATTAAGGTTTCTTCGGTTTTTTTTAAATTGTGAACGAGAATTAGATATTAGTAAGATTTTGAACACGAATTACACAAATATTAAACGAATTTCTCTAATTTAGATGTAGTGCTTCGAATTGATATTTTTAAATATACAGTAATCTTTTGGTGTCATTTTTTAAAAAACTCAATTACCATCGTATCATATCCAAATCATTACATCTAAATTAGAAAAATGCGTAAAAAATTAGTGCAACTCGTGTAAGAAATCTAAAGCAACCCTCTATTTTAATCTAATTTAAACTTAATCGGTATTGTAAACGACACAGGCACCGCTTTCCCATTTTGCTTACCTGGTCTCCAATTGGGCATCAGTTTCACAACCCGAATTGCTTCTTCGCTGCAACCACCTGCGATGCCGCGTTTGACTTCAACACTGCGCAACGACCCATCTTTCCAAACCACAAAACCGACATAAACAGTGCCTTGAATACCGTTTTCACGCGCTACGCTTGGGTATTTGATGTTTTCACCTAAAAATTTGTACATTGCTGCCATGCCGTCCCTAAACTCGGGTGCTTGCTCTACGTTAAAAGGTTCTCTAACTGTATTATCTGCTGGTTCTTCTTTTACCTCAGGGACTTCAATGGGCGGTGCTGGTGCTTCTATAATTGTTGGCAAATCTCCTTTTACACCCTCTCTTGTTACAGTTGATACTGCATCTTTAATGTCCTCCATACGGGGTATATCCTCTGGCTTAGTCACT
>JAYVKQ010000343.1:0-10133 GCA_043768285.1 Saprospiraceae bacterium
TCATTGATTACCAACGCCTCCGTCGAATAAATTCGACGGTACATTTTGACCACCTTATCATTTAATCGTAACTATCCAATATTTTAAACACTAAAACGTCATTACCTAAAACTTCCGACTGTGAATTCTCTCAATATACCGCTTCTTTTCAAATTGGCGTGGCGTGATAGCCGCCGCAACCGCGCTCGATTGTTGCTCTTTGTGTCCAGCATAGTAGTGGGTATTGCCGCTTTGGTTGCCATCAATTCGTTTAGCGAAAATCTGCAAAAAGATATTAATAAGCAAGCCAAACAGTTGTTGGGTGCTGATTTATCAATTGGCGGGTTGAACGCGCCGCCCCCCTCAGTATTGCACATCATTGACAGCCTTGAAGGCGAGCGCAGCCAGATTGTGTCCTTTTTATCAATGGCATATTTTCCAAAAAGTGATGGTACGCGCCCTGTGCAAGTGAAGGCACAACGCGGCACATACCCCTTTTATGGAGACTTGACTACTGAACCTGCAGGTGTATCTAAAAACTTCTTAGATGGGCGTAAAGCCTTGATTGATAGGTCTTTATATCTGCAATTCAATATCAACATTGGCGATAGTGTGAAGATTGGGGACATCAATTATGCCATCGTGGGGCAGGTATTGAGTGCTCCCGGGCGTTTGGGTTTGCAAGCCAGCATTGCCCCCTCAGTATATTTGCCTTTGAATGAGATAGATAGTGCCGATTTGCTACAACGTGGCAGCCGTGTGGAGTATCAATATTATTTTAAAATTGATAAAAAAGATAATTTAGAAGCTTTAGGCAAACAGCTCAAACCGCGTTTGGAATTAGATAAATTCAATATCGAAACGGTGGACGAGCGCAAGCGCAACACAGGGCAATCGTTTAGCCAAATGGCGGATTTTTTGAATTTAGTTGGTTTTATTGCCTTGCTTTTGGGCTGTATTGGCGTAGCAAGTGCTGTGAATATTTACATCAAAGATAAATTACCAACGGTTGCTATACTCCGCACATTGGGCGCAAGTGGACGACAATCTTTTTTGATATATCTTATCCAAATCACAGCAATGGGTTTGGGTGGGGCTACGCTTGGGGCGGTGTTGGGTTCGCTCATTCAGCGCGGTTTGCCTATCATTTTGCGCGATTTTTTGCCTGTTGAAAATGTATCAACCGATGTTTCCATATCTGCCATATTGCTGGGTATCGTGACGGGTCTGGGTATAGCCATTCTGTTTGCTTTGTTGCCCCTTTTGAGTATCCGCAAAACCTCTCCCCTCCGCACTTTGCGTTCTGGGTTTGAAGAACCTGAAAGCCAACGCGACCCATTACGGTGGTTGATATATGCCTTGATTGCGGCGTTTATATTCGGATTTACATACCTACAAACCAATAGCATTCGCAATAGTTTTATCTTTATTCTGGGTATTGGGGCGGCTTTGGGATTATTAGCACTCACGGCTTGGGGGTTTATGATTTTAATCAAAAAATACTTTCCTCGAAAATGGAGTTTTTCCGTTCGGCAGAGTATTGCTAATATGTATCGCCCTCAAAATCAAACACTTATCTTGATGGTGAGTATTGGTTTGGGTACGATGCTTATTTCTACCTTGTTTTTAATCCAGCAATTATTATTGAAACAAATATCATTTGCGGATAAAAACAATCAGCCGAATATGATATTATTTGATATTCAATCACCTCAAAAAGACAGTGTTGCGCAACTTGTCGCAGCGCATAATATGCCCCTCATTCAGCGTGTACCCGTTGTCACTATTCGTTTAGAGGAAATGGACGGACTGACCCGAGCACAGTTTTTGAGAGACAGTAGCCGTGATATACCCAAGTTTGTATTCAACCGCGAATGGCGCGTTACGTTTAGGGACACTTTAATTGATAGTGAAAAACTGTTGGAAGGCACATTGCCACCCAAAGGGCGTATGCCTGATGGTACGGTAGGTGTAACGATTTCGGAGACTATTATCCGCGATATGAAGGCGAAAATAGGGTCAAAAATTACGTTCAACGTGCAAGGCGCATTGATACCGACTACCGTGACAGGTATTCGAGCCGTGAATTTTAACCGTGTTCAAACTAATTTTTTAATCCTTTTCCCAACAGGTGTTTTAGAAAATGCACCTCAGTTTCATGTAGTCGTGACGAGAGTAACTTCTACGGAACAATCGGCAGCGTTTCAGAGAGATTTGGTCAAAACGTTTGCGAATGTCTCCGTGGTTGATTTGACGCAGATATTAAAAACAGTAGATGAAGTGCTTGGGAAAATCAGTTTTGTCATTCGTTTTATGGCATTATTCAGCATTTTGACAGGTTTGATGGTCTTAATTAGCTCGGTATATTTGTCAAAATATCAGCGCATAAAAGAAAGCGTTTTGCTGCGCACCATTGGCGCAAATCGGCGTACTATATTAACTATCAATGGTTTAGAATATTTTTGGCTTGGTAGTTTAGCCACTATGACGGGTGTTGCTCTCTCGGTCGGTTCAGCGTGGGGCTTGGCACGTTTTGTATTCAAATCCCCTTTTCAAATTGATTGGTTGCCCCTTTTGATTACCCCCCTCAGTATTACATCGTTGGTAGTTATCATAGGCTTATTGAATAGCCGAAAAGTGGTGAGCGAGTCACCGTTGGAAGTATTGCGGCAGGAGGTATAGAACGTCTAAAATTTCGCCCAACTCCCCAAGTTTCACAACAAATACATTGCGTCACTACGTGACTAAGAAAATTTTGGTGTTATCGCTTGTTATAAACGTTGAGACCCTATCGGGTCTGAGAAAAATGCTCGAATTTGTGTCGCGTTAGCGACAATATGTTTATAACTGACTTAATTCCAAGAATTTTCTTAGTCACGTAGTGACGAAATATAATTGTTGTAAAATTTGGGGTGACTAAAGTTTTTCACAAATGTCACTTCAATGTTGTGTAAATAGAAAGGGAAACACTATATAGCGTTTCCCTTTTTTAATATCTAAATTATGGTAAAAACTAAGCAACAACAGCCTCTTCATACAAAGGAAAACGCTCCATATAATTGTTCACTTCGCTCTTGATATGCCCAATAAATTCTGGGTCTTGAATATTCATGATGATAGAATCAATCCAATCCACCACTTGAACGCAATCGTCTTCTTTAAAACCGCGTGTTGTAATGGCAGGTGTACCAATCCGAATACCTGATGTAATGGTTGGCGGTTGTTTATCGAAAGGCACAGCATTTTTGTTGATGGTAATATCGGCATGTTCCAAAATCTCCTGCACTTGCTTACCCGTCACGTTTTTATTGCCGAGGTCAATCAACATTAAGTGGTTTTCTGTACCACCTGAAATGAGGTTGTAGCCGCGTTTGACAAATTCATGTGCCATCGCTTGCGCATTTTTAATCACTTGCTTGCCATATTCCTTAAACTCTGGTTGCAAACACTCATGGAAAGCAATGGCTTTTGCCGCAATAACATGTTCCAAAGGGCCCCCTTGCATACCCGGGAAAACACCCGAATCAAGTATAGACGACATTTTTATCAAATTACCCTTAGCCGTAGTGCGTCCAAATGGGTTTTCAAAATTTTTACCCATCATAATGATACCACCACGCGGACCCCTCAGTGTTTTATGTGTTGTAGAGGTCACGATATGGCAATAGTCCATCGGGTTATTCAATAAACCCGCCGCAATAAGACCCGCAGGATGTGCAATATCCGCCAAAAGCAATGCCCCTACTTTATCCGCAATGGCTCTAAAACGAGCATAATCCCAATCTCTTGCATAGGCAGATGCGCCACACACGATGAGTTTGGGTTGCTCTTTTAGGGCAATGGCTTCTACTTTATCCATATCTATGCGCCCAGTTTCTTCCTCCACGCCGTAGAAAAAAGGCTTGAAATGCTTACCCGAAAAATTGACGGGCGAACCATGCGACAAGTGACCACCGTGTGCCAAATTGAAGCCTAAAATAGTATCACCCGCTTTGAGGCAAGCTAAGAAAACCGCCGCGTTTGCCTGTGCGCCAGAGTGTGGTTGCACATTAGCATATTCTGCACCGAAAAGCTCTTTCAAACGGTCAATAGCTAATTGTTCGATTTCATCAACCACATCGCAACCACCGTAATAGCGTTTGCCAGGGTAGCCCTCCGCATATTTGTTCGTTAAACAACTGCCCATCGCTTCGATGACGGCAGCACTCGTGAAGTTTTCAGAAGCGATTAACTCAATACCTTTGCGTTGGCGATCCAATTCACGAGCAATGAGTTGAGGAATAAGGGTATCTCTTTTCATGTAAAAAGTAACTATTTTATAATGCGTAATTAATTGAGTTTAAAAATTTTAACACAAAATATTGTGTAATAGTTTTAAATATGCCGCAAAATTACAACGTTTTAATGAAGAAATGGGGATTTTCATTAATTAAATGGTGGAATAGTTACTACTTTTTACCCGCCGCATCAATCACAATTTTCACTAAACCGCCCAACTTATCAGGTTCGAGCCAACGGGCGACGATAACCAAATCGTGTTCATTGTCCACGACAATAAAATTACCACCATATCCATTAGCTGAATAAACATTTTTTGAAAAATTGCCCATTTTGCCTTCTTCATTTGTCCACCACATCAAGCCATAAGATTTGTTGGCAGCCGAAGGTTGGTGCGCGGCATCTACCCATTTTTCAGAAATGAGTTGTTGATTTTTCCATTTGCCTTTTCTCGAAAATAGCAAACCAAAACGCGCTTGGTCGAGGCTATTGATGAATATACCGCCACCATGATGCCCGCCACCACTGACGGATTGCATCATCAGACCATCCATATTGACATATGATTTTTCATAACCAAACCAACGCCACGTAGAAGATGCCCCAATCGGATCCATAATTTTTTCCTTCAAAATCATAGACAAAGGCTTGCGCCACACCTGCAATAAAGAATAGGCAAGGACATTCACCCGCACATCGTTGTATTGATAATGTGTACCCGATGCAAAGCGTTTGCGACTTTTCCAATCATCTATGCCGCCTTCTTTCGGAGGGCGGTCAGCCCAGTCGCATATTTCGAACAAGCAACCCGACCAATCGGAGGACTGCGTAAGCAAATGCCGCCAAGTGATAGTGCTGTTGTGTGCGCCTTCAAAAGTATTGTCCCACACGTATTTATTTACATTTTCATCAATATTGGCAATCAAACCATTTTCCACAGCAAGCCCTGCCACAGTTGATAAATAGCTTTTGGTGACGCTGTACGTCATATCCACGCGCTCAATATCGCCCCATTGTGCAACAATATAGCCATTTTTAAGGATAATGCCAGCAGGTTTGCCACGCTGTTTCATGGGTCCCAATATTTCATAATCAGGCTCACGGACGTAGGATTTCATATTGGCAATACGTAAATCATAGTCCATTTTCACCTCATTATTGATGGCAAAACGCATGGCACTATCCAACAAAGCCGCGTTCATTTTTAACTCGCTGGGCTGTTTGGTTTGCCATGTCGCATCGGGATAGTAGGGTGCGCTTTGGCTACAAAGGATATTGAATGATAAAACGAGGGTACAGATAGTCAGGGTTTTACGCAGCATGATATAGTTGATGTTTGATTTCAAAAATTGTACGATTTTGCAGTAAAGTTATGAATATTATGGTTCTATTCTGGTTCTATTCTGGCTCTTTAATAATTTAGAAAATAAAAAACAACCCACAGTCCTGCCAGGTATGAAAATCAATTCTTAATTGTATTAGAGTATCAAAGTAGAAATAGGAAAATACTTCAAAATACTGAGGGGGTACAGATTGGAAGGCATGATAATATTTTAGGGTTGAATATTTCAAATTACAAATATTATGTTCAATTATTTATAATGGGCATCTCTAAAAATTCAATTTTCAGTTAAAATTCATATTTATAAAATATTGATTTTCAATTAATTATTTTTTTTAAAATTTCAATAAATTGAGTTTTTAGAGATATCCTGATCAATTTTCTCAAACAATAGATAAAAAATACTTGTACCTACGAAAAAAGGGTACTAAAAATTTGTAAATACGAATTAATTCGTAGTATATTTGATGTGCAAATGCTGCGAGGTAAAAATACGCTTTTTTAAAAAATCATGTGTTACGAAAACATTCGTATAAATTGAGTTATCATGAAAAAAATATTTCTAACACTCTACATATGCTGTATAAGTGCCCTATCTTTTAGTCAATCTAAATTGGTTGGTGGTGGTTGCGAAGGTTGCGAACTTTATACAGATGGAATGCCCTCAACCCTGTCTTGGAAAACAGAAATAGCACAAGATGAAAAAGGCGAAAAACTACAAATAAGTGGCATTATCTTCAAAAGAGATGGTAAAACACCCGCAGTCAATGTCATTCTTTATATTTATCATACGGATAATGACGGATTGTATAAAGCCACACCAACCCAAAAACACGCCAAAAGACATGGAAGACTGAGGGGGTGGATGAAAACGGACTCTACAGGGCATTATCAATTTACGACTATTAAGCCTGCAACTTATCCCAATACAAAGTTTCTTGCCCATATTCATCCGACTATAAAAGAACTTGATAAAAATGAATATTACATTGATGATTACGTTTTTGAAGACGACCCTAATATGACCGATAAAGAAAAGAAGAGCATGCCCAATCGCGGGGGCAATGGTATTATCAAATTGACTAAAAATAGGGAGAAGGTATGGATTGGACAGCGCAATATCATATTGGGTTTGAATATCCCAAATTATAAATAACATTCTTAATTCATTCACTATCAATATTTTACAAGTTTATAACAAAAAAATATTTACACCTACGAAAAAAATCGTAACAAAAATTTGTAAATACGAATTAATTCGTAGTATATTTGTCATATAAATACTGAGGGGGTAAAAAGATGCTCCCTTTTTTAAGACCGAAGCCTACGAAAAAAATCGTACACTATTCATTGTGCAACGGAACGCTGTTCCGTTTGATATTTCGATTGCAACAAAACAGCGTTCCGTTGTACATTACTCAATACAAATATTCTATTCATTCTGCTATAAATATAATTAAGATGAACAATTTTATGATGACACCTGTACCGACTGACGCTGAGTTAGACATCTTGCAAGTGCTTTGGGAAAAAAGCCCCGAAACTGTCCGCTTCGTGAACGATGAGCTTAACAACCGCCGCAACCCCGAAGATAAGGAAATTGGCTACACCACGACCTTGAAAATTATGCAACTGATGCTTGATAAAGGTCTCCTTACAAGAGAAATCATTGAGCGCAGCCATATCTACAAGCCCTCTGTCAGCCAAGAGGTGACGCAAACGCAGGTATTGCAAGATGTAGTGAATACCGCTTTTGGCGGCTCGGCTTCTTCGCTCGTGATGCGGGCGTTAGGTAGTGGCGACACCAAACCCGAAGATTTGGCAAAAATTAAAGCCTTAATTCAAGAGATTGAAGCTGGGAATAAGTGATTGAATTTCCCACCTGCCGAATATTGGACGGAAATGATAGATAACTTATCGAAAAAAGCGGGTTTGAAAAAAGCGGTTGAATTGGTGGAGTCGGCGATAGTCAGAACACCCATCGTGGTGGGGCATTTGAAGCCAATGATACTATTTCCGATGGGCTATATAGAGTATTTCTGCAGATAGTTTCGAATTTACTTGTCATATGAATAGTGATTACTAAACCATAAAAATAGGCAACCATGAAAAAGTATTATGCACCAATTTTAGTAGTTATTTCTATGTTAAGTTATGCTTTTCAAAGTAAAAAAAATAGCCCTAATCAATACAAGTGGATAAAAATTTTGAATAGTGCCGATTGGAAAAAAAGTTATAATTTCCAAATGTTTACTATCAAAGATACAGTGTGGACATTTCATTCCGATGGTAGTTGGTTTTCAACAGATGGAAAGAATTGGTCAAAATCAAGGCTTCCCAATGCGATAAAAAACGTAGCATTTTTGGATTATGTGCAATTCAATAATGCGGTGTTTGGGCTTGGGCATTTTGAAGGGAATATTGAGCAATATACGTTCAAACCAATTATATATAAGACAACTGATTTTAAAAACTGGACAGTTTTATCAGATAAAAGTAATTTGCCAAAACGCTTTTTTTATCATCCTTTTGTCTTTCAAAATAAAATTTGGATAATCGCTGGAGAAGATAAAAACACGCAATATGCCGACATTTATAACTCAATGGATGGCGTAAATTGGGTAAAACAAAAAGATAATTTGCCGTTTGGTAAAAGAAGTCATAGCCAAATAGTGTCTTTAAAAGGTACATTATACTTGCTAAATAATGATGTGTGGGCTTCAAAGGATGGTCTAAATTGGGAGAAAGTAACCCAAGAAATCGTTAAAGGCGAAAATATATTTGGCTATTCGGCGCAGGTATTTGACGATAAAATTTGGCTGCTGGGCTGCAATCGGAATGGTCAGTTTTCAAGTCAAGTTTTATATAGCACTGATGGTAAAAATTGGGAAAGCCACGAAGCACCCTGGCTGCCAAGAGGTGGCATTGCAGCAACCGTTTTCAAGAACAAAATATATATGACGGGTGGCAAATATGGCGGCACGCCCAATCACCCCGATTTTAGATATGATAATGACGTTTGGGCTTTAGAGAAAAAGGATTTTTAGACTTCTAAAATAAAAAGATATGCAACCCATCTTCCTCTGTTTCTCAGAAAATTTAGACTACGCCCTCGGCTGGATGGTCGTCCATTCACTTTGGCAAGGTACAGCCATCGCTTTTTTAGCAGGATTAGTCAATATTGCCTTGCGCAAAAAATCGGCACATTTGAGATATGTTGTAGCCAATGTTTCTTTATTTTTGATATTGGCAATGGCGGTGACGACATTTTGTTATCACTACGATTTTTCAAAAACGCTTACGCAAATTCGCCTCATACCTACGCAAGATGATGCTGTTGTGCAGATATTAACTGACATCCCAAATCCGACATCTGAAACGACTACCCCCCTCAGTATTCAAGGGTTTAAGGACTATTTTAATCACAATGTCCCTCTGATTGTCACGATTTGGATATTGGGTGTAGCGATTTTTATGTTGCGCTTGATAGGTGGCGTGAGTTATATCTACTACCTGAAAAGCCGTATGAATTTCCCAACCGATGAATATTGGACGGACATGATGCAACGCCTCGCCGAAAGGTCGGGCATCTCGAAAAGTATTGAATTGGTCGAGTCCGCAATCGTCAGAACGCCGATGGTGATAGGGCATTTTAAGCCGATGATATTGTTCCCGATGGGCATTATCAACCGCTTGGCTCCCGAAGAAGTGGAAGCGATATTAGCGCATGAGATAGCCCATGTGATGCGCAACGATTTTTTATTTAATATTTTTCAAAGTATCGTTGAAGCCTTGTTTTACTTTCACCCTGCGGTGTGGTGGTTGTCAAGCCAAATTCGTAACGAGCGCGAAAGTGCTTGCGATGAAATGGCAATTGCGCTTATCAACAGCAAATTGAACTATGCCAAAGCCTTAGTGACCATCCAAGAAATGGCATATTATCCCCTCAGTCCTGCCCTTGCTTTTGCTGGGCAACGTAAAAGTCAATTCGTTATGCGTATGCAACGTATTCTAAATCAACCATATAAAACAAATGTCATGGAAAAAACTATCGCATCCTTATTAATTTTAGGTACACTTTTCACTTTGGCGATTGGTCAAAATCAAAATGCAACTAAAGAAAATAGCAAGCCAACACAGACCGAAACGCCTAATGATACCCCCCCTCAGTATTTGGGGCAAAATACGGGGCAACAAACCTATAATGACATCACAGTTGTAGGTGATACCTTAAAAGACCCATTTTATTTAGCCATTCCACCGACGCCTGAAATCATCGCTTTGCAAAAAGAATTGGCAGAAATGGAAAAGGAATTTCCACAATTTGAAAAAGAGAAATTGGTTGAAATTGCCAAGTTGGAACAAGAAGTTAAGGCTATGGAAGGTGATGTTTCTGGTTTTCAAAAAAAGAGAGAACAGGAAATAGCGAATATTGAAAATGAAATAGCTTCCATGAAGCAAAAACTCAAAGAAGATGAAAAGGAAAATGAAGCCCAATTGAGTAAAAAATTAGAATACATAAAAAAGATGGAAG
>JAYVKQ010000344.1:0-6017 GCA_043768285.1 Saprospiraceae bacterium
TTGGTAATCAATGACTTACGCAGCCTGTCGAATAAATTCGACAGTACATTTTACCAAGTTAATTTTTAATCGTTACTTAATAAACCCGCGCCCCTAACTCACTCGCCAAAGCAAAATATTCATTCTCGTTAAACCCAAAACTACCCACAATACTGAGGGGGGTCTGTTTAGCGTGCGCACGCAGCGAGCGTTCATTTTTTTTATTTATAAAGGTAATACTGTACGCATATTTTTTAGCATAATAACGCTCAATCGCTTGGAACAAATACGCCAAAATATTTCTACCACGATAGGCTTCATCAATACAAACGGGACCATATTGAAAAGAGTTATCCACTTTTAAAATCGCATTATTGAGCGTAAAAGTAGGCAAAACGGCTTCCATTTCCTTGATAATCGCCCATTGACGATAAAAACGCCAATCGCTTGACAGCGCATATGCTGCCAAAATATTGTCCACTATGGCGATAAAAACGCCTCGCTTTTGTATCAATTCTAAAAATTGGTCGGATGTAACTTTCATCGTCACAAAGCCTTTTTCCTGTTGTTCAATCACCGTCAAATTACTGACGTGGTATTTTTCTTGAAGGCTTAATATGTCGTCAAGGTCTTCTGGATTGGCTTGTCGTATTGTCATATGTCAATAGTTTATTATACGCAAAAACGGCTTGCAAGGTCGAACCTAACAAGCCGTTTTATATATTTTATAGGAAAATACAAAACAGGGTGTTGCCTCAACCTCGATAGGTTAAAGATTGCCACCACCACATATTTGCATTAATTTTTATCATTGCTATTTTTTGAATTATGTTGCAAAGAAATTTCCTTTTGCTGAGAAAGTCAAAATTTTATTTCATTATTTTAAAAAAAAAATACTGAGGGGGTGCTAAATCTGTCCAATCGCACGTATAAAATCCTCTTTTGAGGGCAAAATCAAAGCATATTGGCTTGCAAAAATCTGTGTATTGTCTTTGGGCAGAGTATATTCGACCAGCATATCACTTTTATCACGACAAAGTACGATACCAACGGTGGGGTTTTCATCAGGTAGCTTTATATCGCGGTCATAGTAATTGACATACATTTGCATTTGTCCTAAATCTTTATGTTCTAATTCACCGATTTTAAGGTCAATTAGCACAAAAGCACGCAATAGGCGATTGTAAAAAACAAGGTCAATATGAAAGTGTTTTTCGTCAAAAGTAATGCGTTTTTGACGTGCTACAAATGTGAAGCCTTTACCTAACTCTAATAGAAATTGCTCTAATTGGTTAATAATAGCCGTTTCTAAATCTTCTTCTGAATAAGAGCTGTCTTCTTGCAAGCCTAAAAATTCTAAAATAAGCGGGTCTTTAATGGCATCTGATGGGTTTTCGATTTTCCAACCTTTTTTGCTTAGTGCTTTTATGCCTTCCTTATCCCGACTTAAAGCCAAACGCTGGTAAAGAGCTGCATTAAATTGGCGTTTCAATTCCTTTATATCCCACATATTGTCAGCCGTTTCTATTTCATAAAAAGCCCTTTCGTTAGGGTCTTTTAGGCGCATTAGAAACACATAATGTGTCCAAGAAATACGTGAATTGGGAAACGTACTCAATTCGTCAGTTTCCAACTGACGAATTGAGTACGTTAAGTATACTAAACCGAAAGTGGTTTTCGGTTTTCGTGTGTTTATTAGATTTACTAAATTTTAAAAATTTAGTAAATCTGACCCCTAAACTTGCAAAAATACTGAGGGGGTAAGTTAAGTGCCAAATCTTCAATCCGAAAACCACTTTCGGTTTAGTATAAAATTGACGCATTTGTTTGAGATTGGTTTCGGAAAAGCCTTTACCAAATTCAAGCGTAAGATTTGCGCTCAAATGCTTGAACATCTCGGTTGCATATTGCGCCCTTTTTTTACCTTGTTGCTCATCATCTACTATACGTTTACCGATATGCCAATAGGTCATCACCATAGTCGTATTGACGTGACGGTTCACTTGCCGACGGGCTTCGGTAATGAGTTGTCTAATATCGTTTAGTAGTAGTTGCATAGCTATTCTCTAATTATCAAACAAATATATCCACTAACTCACCACAAATGTCTCTTTCAATATCAATTTCTCACGCTCTGGACCCGTCGAAATCATAGAAATAGGCGTAGCCAGATACTCTTCCAAAAATTCACAATAGGATTTTAATGTCTCAGGAAGCTCTTCATACTGAGGGGTATCGTCCAAATCTTTGTTCCAGCCTTTGTAGGTCTGATAATGCGGTTCAACGCGCATTTCGTTCATATCGTAAGGCAGGTTTTTAGTCAAAGCACCTTCAAATTTATAATGTGTAGCCGCTTTTATCTCATCAAAATGATTCAAAACATCAATTTTTGTGATACACAATTGGGTCACGCCGTTGAGCATAATAGTGTAACGCAATTGTGGCAAATCTATCCACCCACAACGGCGCGGACGACCTGTGGTGCTGCCAAATTCTGCGCCTTCGGTGCGCAATCTATCACCTACGGAGTCGTGCAATTCGGTTGGGAAAGGACCGCCCCCTACGCGGGTGCAATAGGCTTTTGTCACGCCAATCACTTCACCAACGCGGTGCGGTGATACACCCAGACCTACGCAAACACCCGCCGTTACAGTATTTGAACTGGTTACGAAAGGATATGTACCAAAGTCAATATCAAGCATTGAGCCTTGTGCGCCTTCTGCCAATATGCGCTTGCCGCTATCCAAACAATCATTTATATAATATTCACTATCAATAAGTTGTAGCGATTTTAATGTTTCTAAACTGGCAAACCAACGTGCTTCTTCGGCTTCAAGGTCGAAAGATACTGAGGGGTATATTTTCAACATTTCTAAATGCTTGGCTTTCAAAGCATCATAGCGTTTTTGAAAATTAGGCAGTAGAATATCACCTACGCGCATACCGTTGCGCCCCGTCTTATCCATATAAGTAGGACCAATGCCTTTGAGAGTAGAACCGATTTTGGCAGCCCCCTTTGCCGCTTCGCTTGCGGCATCCAATAGGCGGTGGGTCGGCAATATCAAATGCGCCTTTTTGGCTACCAACAGGCGGTGTTGGTATTTCACCTCTGCCGCTTGTAGGTTGGTGATTTCTCGCTCAAAGGTAATAGGGTCAATGACCACACCGTTGCCGATTATATTGATAAGGTTCTCTCTAAATATGCCCGATGGCACAGTATGGAGAACGAATTTTTTTCCGCCAAATTTAAGGGTATGCCCTGCATTGGGTCCTCCTTGAAATCGCGCCACGACATCATACTTTTCGGCTAAAAAATCCACGATTTTGCCTTTGCCTTCGTCGCCCCATTGCAAACCCAGAATTACGTCAATTTTCATTGTGCAGTATTATTTTAGAACTGTAAACTGTAAGAACTGTAAACGGGACACTTCCAGCTTACAGTTCTTACAGTTTACAATTATAGTGATTTAACAGAAAATAATTCAAAAGAAGTATTGTCAGGAGTTTAGTAAACTGATTTTATATTTTTTTGAAAAAAATATAAAATCAGTTTACTAAACTCCCGCTCAAGTTTAAATATCCACATTCGCATATTTCGCATTTGCTTCAATAAACGCACGGCGCGGTGGCACTTCATCGCCCATCAGCATCGAGAAAATACGGTCAGCTTCGATAGCATCATCAATGGTTACTTGCTTCAAAATGCGCGTTGAAGGATCCATTGTGGTTTCCCACAATTGCTCGGCGTTCATCTCGCCCAAACCCTTATAGCGTTGCGTTTTGACTGAGTCATCATTTTCGTTGCGCGCATAGCCCGCTATGGCTTCTTTGCGTTCCTCATCATCCCAGCAATAGCGGAATTGCTTGCCTTTATACACCTTATAAAGTGGTGGCGCGGCTATATAGATATGCCCTTTTTCAATCAATGGCTTCATATAGCGGTAGAAAAACGTCAAAATCAAGGTCGTAATGTGGCTACCGTCAATATCCGCGTCGCACATAATGACGACCTTATGGTAGCGCAATTTTTCGATATTCAAATAACGCTCCCCCTCAGTATTTTCGGCAATCCGAACGCCCAAAGCAGTGAATATATTCTTGATTTCTTCGTTTTCGTAAATTTTATATTCCAAGGCTTTTTCAACGTTCAAAATCTTACCACGCAAAGGCAAAATGGCTTGAATACTACGGTCGCGTCCTTGTTTCGCTGTACCGCCCGCCGAGTCACCTTCCACCAAGAATACCTCCGAGGCAGCAGGGTCTTTTGAAGCGCAATCGGCTAACTTGCCTGGCAAACCGCCGCCTGTGAGTGAGCTTTTGCGCTGCACCAATTCGCGGGCGCGTTGTGCCGCTTGGCGTGCCGTAGCGGAAAGGATAACTTTCTCAACAATTTTTTTCGCTTGCTGCGTATTTTCTTCTAACCAATATTTTAATACATCGCCCAGCACTTGGCTAACGATGGCTGTCACCTCCGAGTTGCCTAATTCGCCTTTGGTTTGACCTTTGAATTGTGGCTCAGGTACTTTTACCGACACAACGGCAGTCATACCTTCACGGAAGTCATCACCCGATACGGTTTCTTTCATTTTCTTGAACAAATCGTTCTTTTCGCCATAGTTTTTAAATTCTCTGGCTACGGCACGGCGGAAGCCGTTGACGTGCGTACCCCCTTCGCGGGTATTGATATTGTTCACAAATGAAAACACGTTTTCAGTGTAACCTGTGTTGTAAGTGAAAGATAATTCCACCTCAACATCATCTTTTTTACCTTTCACGAAAATAGGTTCTTCTAACAACGGCGTGCGGTTTTCGTCCAAAAACTTAACGAAGCCTTTAAGACCTTCTTCTGAAAAATAATCTTCCGTATGAAATTCATCGCCGACCTTGTCCACGCGCTCATCAATCATTTTTAAGCGCAAGCCACTGTTCAAAAACGCCAATTCACGCAGACGGTGCGCCAATGTTTCGTGTTTATACACCAAATCCTCGAATATTTCGGGGTCGGGCGTAAATGTCACGATAGTACCATGCCTATCGGAGTCACCGATAACGCGCACATCATATTGCGGTTTACCTTGTCTATATTCCTGCTCAAACACTTTACCTTCGCGGTGTACTTCGGCGCGTAAGTGTATAGAAAGTGCATTCACACACGATACACCTACACCATGCAAACCACCCGACACTTTGTAGGTATCTTTATCGAATTTACCACCCGCGTGAAGGACAGTCATAACGATTTCCAAAGCGGATTTTTTCAATTTAGATTGAATGCCCGTTGGGATACCACGACCATTGTCGGTAACCGTAATTGAATTGTTTGGATGAATAATGACTTCAATATCGGTACAATGCCCCGCAAGATGTTCGTCAATAGAGTTATCAACGACCTCCCAAACCAAGTGGTGCAAACCTTTGGCATCGGTGCTACCGATGTACATACCCGGGCGTTTTCGCACGGCTTCAAGACCTTCAAGGGCGGTAATATTCTCCGCGCCATAACTCCCCGACATGGGTTGCTTTTCTGGTATTTCTTCTATGTTTTCCATGCCGCAAAGATACACTTTTTATATCCTTTTTAGAAATTTTTTGGGTTAAATAAATGGGCAATGTGGATAACTTTTTGAGGGCTACCCCCTCAGTATTTTTCTATTTTTTTTGAAAAAAAAGGGAATTTTTTATGCACTCTCCAGCAAATTTGCATCTATGGATTTAGTAATTAATTCATGCGAACGAACGTAGAACAGATTAATTGATGCAGAAAGAATGAGTTGCTCAAAATGTACCGTCGAATTCATTCGATGGAGGCGTTTGTAATCAACGAATTACGCAGTCCATCGTATGAATTCGACGGTACATATATGGTTAGTGAGAAGAAATAAGGGTTTCGTACTTAGTTTATCAAAAAAGTAATTTTTTTTTTTCTGTAACCTCCAAGCAGTAATTCTGCATATCGACAAAAAAGTACATTGATTTTCATATTGGAAGGGCGATTGAAATCGCCCGCTATTGATGGTTTTCGTGGTCAAAATCAATAG
>JAYVKQ010000345.1:0-3932 GCA_043768285.1 Saprospiraceae bacterium
CCACCAAACTATCCCGCCAATAAGGAATGTCCAAACCATATACCCGCTTTATTTTTCCTTTATTCAAAAGACTAAACGGTGGGCGTTTTGCAGGTGTCGGATATTGTACCGTCTCTATTGGATTAACCTTGCAATCTATACCTCGAATATCAAATATGGCTTTTGTAAAATCATACCAACTCATCACGCCTTCATTGGAATAATGAAAAACGCCATAGGCTTCGTCGGGCGCGACTTTGCCGTTGTGGTTATCTGCAATGATGTGTAATATCGCTTTTGCCAAATCCCGCGCATTGGTTGCCGTACCTATTTGGTCGAATATCACGCCGAGTTCTGGTTTTTCTTTACCCAAACGCAGCATCGTTTTGACGAAATTATGCCCGTAGATACCATATACCCAAGAGGTACGGATGACGATGGATTTATCATTGTTTTTCAATACCGCCCTATCGCCCCGCAATTTAGTTTTGGCATATACACCTTTCGGACTGACCGTATCATCCTCTTTGAAAGGCATATTCTGCGTATTGTGATACACATAGTCCGTAGAAAGGTGAATAATAGTTGCACTAATAACTTTTGCCGCCTTTGCTAAGTTTTTTGCACCATTAACGTTGATTTTAGTGGCAAATTTGGTATCCGTTTCAGCTTTATCTACGGCAGTGTAGGCAGCGCAATTGACCACAAAATCGGGCGTATGCTTCTGAAAAAAAGCCAGCACTTGCTTCGGCTTCGTAATGTCCAAAACATCTACATCGGTGAATAAAAAACGGAATTGAGGATAGGTAAAGGACAGAAAACGGAACTCGTTGCCCACTTGCCCTTGTGCGCCTGTGATGAGGACTTTTATTTGTTCCATAAAGTTGGATTATTGTTGTATTGTTGTATTGTTGTATTGTTGTATTGTTAAATTGTTGTATTGTTAAATTGTTTATCGTTAAAATAGCAATTTAGCAATTTAACAATTTAACAATACAACAATTTAACTCATTATTTAGCTTTTTTGCGCGCTTCAGCAACTTTTTTACGGGCTTCTTCTTCTTTTTTACGTTCTTTTTCGCGCAAAAGGTAGCCTTCACGTACCATTTTTTCTTTGGTTTTTAAAGCCGCTTCTTCCTGTTTGCGTTTTTCCTCGCGCTTGCGATAGGCTTCGGCAGGGGTCAAAACGGTGGATTCGGGTCTTTTTTCGGGCTTTTTTTCGATAATGGTAGGCGGAGGTGCTTCAAGCGATTTGGTTACGGCTACGGCATCGAGGGTTTTCATTTCCGCAGCGTATGCCTCTTTCGAGATAACAGGCGTAGCGGCTACCCCCTCAGTATTTTCATCGTTTTTTGTATCATTAGACGTGTTATCTTGCTCATTTTGAGCAATGCCTTCTTGTGTAAAGCCTTCTTTAATGAGGGTCAAAAATTGGTCTTTTCCCTTTGCATTCATTTCTAATACCAAACTATCATTGGAGATATGTTTGATATATAATACCTTTTCAGGCACATCTTTTTTCAGGTTATCCTTCATATAAAGGTAGCCATTATTGATGCGGTATTGCCCCTCTTCGTGTATATCTAAGGTTGAGTTGAATACATACCGTTTGTTATCCACAAATTCAAGGTTAACAACAGTGGTATTGATATGTACAAGGTCTTCACACTCTACCAACTGGGCAGCGTTCCACTTACCCACAATCATTTTTTCCTCAGAACTTCTACAAGCTGAAATTAAAAGAAGAGATGATAAAAATAACGATTTTCTCATTTTATAAGCGATGTTAATCCGAATTGGTATTCGCGCATTTTCGATATAAGTTATTGAATATAAATATTTTATAAAATTATAATGCGCACGGTGCAACCCAAAAGGATAGCAAATTTAGTAAATATTTATGGATTTGAGAAAAAAAATATACACATCAAAAAGCCGCTTATGCACAAAGGATTGTGGATAACCCTTTTGTATGCAAAGGAACGTTGTTCAGTTGATATAATTAAAGGAAGATTTGAGGTAAGATTTTCGAGACGTTTTGATAGCTAAAAAATAAAAAAATCCCATAATTTTGCTACATTTGCGGTATTAAAATACCACTTCAATCACAATAAATTATTGTTCACAGCTTTCAATTTTACCATTAAAATTGCCGTAACTATGAGCCGAATTATCACAACTATCCTATTTCTTCTTGTAACAACCTTTGCCTTTACGCAAAAAGTAACCATTGATGGATACGTGTTTGAAAAATATAACCGTGGCTTCTTGAACGATGTCATCGTTACCGTTTTGGATAAATCTGAAGTATTGGTTGCCGAAGGGCGTTCTGATATAGATGGTCATTTTACTATCGAAGTGCCCGCAGGTAAAGCGTATTTTATAGATTTTAGTAAGAAAATCTTTAAAAATAAGCGAGAAAACATCTCAACCGTTGGTAAAAACGCGGGAGAAGCGATGTATCTCAAAACTGAAATGGAACGTCAGCCAGGCTATTTGCTCGAAGTAACTTTGGCTGAAAAACGCATCGCCGAAGAAATTCCTGTTGATGCCATCAATGGCGCACGTATTGAAATTTACAATCATACAACCAAAAAAATGGAAATGGTGATTGACTCTGCCAAAACACCTGTTTTCAGTATCACGCTCCAACAAGGGAACGAATATACCATTTTGGTACGCCGTAAAGATTTTTATAACAAACGCCTACACGCCAACGTCAATATCAATGGTTGCTACCTGTGTATGGATGGCTTTGGCACCGTGAACCCTGGCGTAGTCAGTAATTTGACATCGGCTGAAAACAATATGCTCGGCACGCTCATTGCCAACGTCGGGATGGAGCGCATAGATACCAACCGCAATATCGTTATTCAAAACATATATTATAGTTCAAACAGTGCCGATTTGTGGACAGAAGCCAAACAAGAATTGGATAAAGTAATTACTCTTTTGAAAAATAATCCGTCTTTGGTTGTTGAATTGGGATCGCATACTGACTCGCGCGGGTCAGATGCAGCCAATAAAACCCTTTCGCAACTTCGCGCCCAAAATGCGGTCAATTATATATTGACTTCGCCATGGATTGAACAATCGCGCCTCAAAGCAAAAGGGTATGGCGAAAGCAAATTGGTGAACGAATGTGAAGATGGTACGCCATGCAACGATGAAAAACACCAACGCAATCGCCGCACCGAGTTGAAAATAATCGGCTTCACTAATGACCCCTATCAAGATAAAAGCCTTTTGGAAATCATTCATCAAGAAGAATTGATAGAGTTTGTGAATAAAGGCGAAGGTGAAAAAGAATATAAAGCCCCACAGCCCGAAACCACGCCAAACAACAATACTATTGATAATAGCGAATTTAGGCAAGTACCGTCTAAGGATATAACACTACCAGAAGTAATAAATAAAAAAAACACCTCCCCCTCAGTATCAACGCCTACTACTGGCGATATTATTAATTCAAAACAAGTACAAACAGTTGATAATCAAGCTAATAAACCCATTGCCACTGGCGATGTAAAAGTTAGCTTAAAGCCAATTGGCGAGTACTCAGGTTATAAAGTTGAGCTATTCCGAGCCACCACAGCACTCAGTGCCGAAGACCCTGATTTGAAGATGATTGCTTACGAAGTCTCTTCTGATATATTTTTTGATAAATTAAAAACAGGCGAGACCGCATATACAGTTGGCTATTTTCAAAATTGGGGCGAAACCGAACGCTTCTTAGAAAAGGTCATTGCCAAATATCCGAAAGCCAAAATTGTGGATTATTTTAAAGGAAAGAGACTGGGGGAATAGGCATTTTATATAAATGCGAATAACACAGAAGGGGCTGATTTTCGCGGATACAAAAAACAAAGAAAATGTGTCATTGCGAGGAGGGACGACGAAGCAATCTGTGGTGATAACTCGAAATATAAAAACGTTTTGATAATCGAAAAGTG
>JAYVKQ010000346.1:0-2906 GCA_043768285.1 Saprospiraceae bacterium
TATTTTCATCTATTTCAATTATGTCGTTATAACAATCAATAAATGCAATGGGTGCATAAATACCTTTAATAAATGTTGACATAACACAAGCAAATTCTATATTAACACTCTCTCCACTTGCTAATGGCTTTACAGATGCTCTTGTAATAGTATCACTGCCACTCATCCTCATCTCAGCATTTGTATTAAGACATAACATAATAAAGCTAGTATCGGCAGTCTTATTCCCAATATTCTTTACAGTAATATTAGCTTTAAACAAATCTCCCCTTTTGACAGTACTGGGAATTACTGTAAATGAGGTTAAAGTCAAGTCAGGTTGACTGAATGATATTTCACATAGCAATAATGCAAAAAAAGAAATAAGTAGTTTTTTGAGCACCAAATTCAAAGATTTGTCAGTTAGATTAGAATAAAGATTAGTTTTTGGCATTTTATCCGAGTTTTTTTTATGATTTTTGAACTAAAAAAGACTTTACATATAAGGTATTTTATTAATGCACAAAAATAAAATAACATTGTTAATTTACAAAGAATTTAAAGAATTATTGAAAAATACTGAGGGGGTGTCAAAAAAAATAGAAAATTGTGCAATATGATTTATATTTGCATCAGATATACGATAGGGCGTTTAGGATGTATGCGCAACGCAGTCTTTCGAGACAACAGCATGTGGCACTATGTAATATCAAAATATATGAGCAAACAAAAATGCTTCGGTGAACCTTTTGGGCTTATCGAAGCATTTTTGTTTTAAGAAACTACTGAGAGGTATCAAGCCAACGCTTTTTTTATAAACTCGAACATATCTATACCCATTGCTTTACAATAGACATTAATATCACTCAATGGCGCATTAGAGGGATTGTTTAACAGCCGTTCAACTTGGGTATATTCCAAATCAGTAGCATCCATAACGGTATAGATTTTTTCTGATTTCACTATATCCTCTTCTGCCCAATTCATCTCGATAGGCTTACCATCGGCACACCATGCTTTTAACTCCCCTACGGAAAGGTTTTGGATATAATCATCTACATTATTAATAATAGCTGTCATTATACTAAAAATTGAGTTGAATAATATCAAAGATTGTAGTCCCTCTTGACTTTTAACACAAATTCAGCCGTTGTACTAAAAACTTCAGCGATTTCCTCAACTGTCAATTTACCTTGTTTAAGTGCTTTTATTATACCTTGTATCTTTTCTTCAATTTTCCCCTTCGTTTCTCCATCACCAAAAGCTGTATCAATAACATTTTTCAAGTCTCGATACGATTTCAAACTTTCTTCGTTTGCATTTATATATTTCTCTGTAACAGCCATTTTTAGCAATTTTATACTGTGAATGCGATATCCATCATCACGTTTTGCATGACAAAAATAACTCTTTTCTTGGTATTTTATTGTATTTTTTCAATTTAGAGATGTCTATTTCAATTATCGCAAATACTGAGGGGGGTACACCCCTACAACCCCGCCGCCAATTTAGACCCTTGCTCAATCGCCAATTTAGCATCTAACTCATGCGCTTCAAACGCGCCGCCGATAATATGGGTCTTAATACCCGCCTGTTGAAGCGGTGCAAGTAGGGCGTTCAAAGGCTCTTGCCCTGCACATATCACGATATTATCCACTTCTAATGTGAGGGATTTATCTCCGACAGTGATGTGCAAACCGTCATCGTCAATGCGGTCATATTCAACGCCATCTATGGTATCTACTTTCTTCATTTTTAGGCTTGAACGGTGTATCCAGCCCGTCGTTTTGCCCAATTTTGCCCCAATTTTACCCTTTGTGCGCTGCAACAAATAGATAGTGCGCGGCGATGCGTGCGGCTTGGGCATAGTAGGTGCGCTGCCTTTTTCGTAGGTCATATCCACGCCCCATTCCTTCATAAATGCTTCCGTGTTGAGGCTCGTGGATTCGCCTTCGTGTGCGAGGTATTCAGCCACATCGAAGCCAATACCACCTGCCCCAATCAAAGCAACCCGCTTGCCCACCGCTTTTTTATCGCGCAGCACTTCAATATACGACAATACTGAGGGGTGGTCTATCCCTTCAATTTTAGGCTTGCGCGGCGCAACACCTGTTGCCAATATCACTTCATCAAAATTTTGTTTTGTCAAAAAGTCAGCATCCACGGGCGTATTTAGGTGCAAATGCACACCAGTCAATTGAATTTGCTTGTTAAAATAGCGAATAGTCTCGTAAAATTCCTCTTTGCCCGGTATCTGTTTTGCCATATTGAATTGCCCACCGATTTCAGTAGCTGCATCATATAAGTGGACTTCATGCCCCCGTTGTGCCGCAATTGTCGCCGCTGATAGACCCGCAGGACCCGCACCCACCACCGCTATTTTTTTCTTTTTTGTTGTCGGCGTGTATTGCCAAATCGTCTCGTGACAAGCGCGTGGATTGACCAAACAACTGGCAGTTTTCATCTGAAATGTATGGTCAAGACAGGCTTGATTGCAGCCGATGCAGGTATTGATTTCGTCAGCCCGATTGGTTGCCGCCTTCACCACAAAATCAGCATCTGCCAAAAAAGGACGTGCCATAGAAACCATATCCGCACAGCCTTCTGACAGTATTTTTTCAGCAACATCGGGCATATTGATGCGATTAGTCGTAATCAGTGGGATATTCACTTTACCCATCAAGCGTTTTGTCACCCATGCAAACCCGCCGCGTGGCACCATCGTGGCAATAGTCGGCACACGCGCTTCGTGCCAACCTATACCTGTATTGATGATGGTTGCCCCCGCTTTTTCAATCTCTTTGGCGAGGTATTCAACTTCTTCCCACGAGCTACCTTCGTCCACCAAATCGAGCATCGAAAGGCGGTATATGATGATAAAATCTGTGCCTACTTTTTCACGAATACCCTTCACGATGCTAATCGGA